>JAGPDK010000014.1 GCA_018057605.1 Kofleriaceae bacterium
GCGCCGCGACACTAAGCAGCATCGCAAACTCGGCATCGGCACGGGCTGCACCGAGCAGCGCGGCTTCGGCTTGGGCTTGATGATCTTGATCGCGACACAACAAGATGGCGTCGCAGCCGGCGCGCACCGCCGCAATGGCCGCGTTGCCGACGCCGTGATGGGCCGCGATAGCTCGCATGTCGAGATCATCGGACACCACCACGCCGCGATAGCCAATTTCATGGCGTAACAAGTCGGTCATCACCTTGCGCGACAAGGTTGCGGGCACGGTGGCATCTAACGCTGAAAACACGACGTGCGCCGTCATGAGCATCGGCAGCTCCGCCGCTGCGGCTGCAACAAAGGGTGCCAATTCGACGCTGCGAAGACGCGCCCAGTCATGATCGATGCGCGGTAATTCCAAATGACTGTCGGTCAACGTGTCGCCGTGGCCAGGAAAGTGTTTGCCACACGACAACATCCCGGCCGCTGCTAAGCCGCGCGCAAACGCCAACGCCCGGCGCGTCACAGCCTCGGCCGTGGTGCCGAATGCGCGATTGCCGATGATCGGATTAGCTGGGTTGGTATGAACATCAAGAATCGGTGCAAAGTCGATGTCAAACCCAACCGCGCGCAACTCTTTGCCCATCGCGGTGCCGACGTCGAGCGCAAGCTGCACATCGTGGTCGGCGTGTTGCGCGGCATCGTGCGTCATCATCGGCGGCCACCTGGTGGCCGGCGCGCGCAACCGCTGGACCACGCCGCCTTCTTGATCGACGGCGACCAAGCACCTAACACCGTCGGGACCGACCACTCCGAGTTGCGCATTGAGCGCACGCACGGCGTCGATGTCAATCAATTCACCGTCGCTGTGGCGCGCCAAGTTACGTGCGAACACCACCGCCACGCCGATTCGCCCGGCCGCCAACCGCGCGGCAACCTCCGTCGGCACCGTGGTGCCATCAAAGCCAATCCACAACAATTGTCCAACATCGAGTTCAAGCTGCGCCATGATTGCTGTTCCTAAGGTCCGGTTGATCAACTTGCCACGATGGCTAAGACTCTTTAGCTACCTGGTTATCAATGATGCAAAATACTACCGCAACAGCGCCGGCCACAGGCCTTTGCGGCGATCCGCGCGAGTAACGCGCGGCAGGGTGAATCGGCGGGCTGCGCCCGACGACAGGGACCGGGCAAGGTCCCTGTTAATGACTGTTCGCGCGGGCTTCGCCGATAAGTTCAAGCCGATTGGCCATCGTGCGCGCACTGTACACAACGACGGTGCGTGCGTCGGCGTAGCGCAAGGCCAACACCAGCTCGACGCGGCCATCACCATCGAGATCAACAACGCCGAGCAAATCCAATCCAATGTTAAACTTTGGATCAGGTTTGCCTTGGGCATCGCTCGTTGGCGTCAGCGTCGCATTGTACACAGCAAATGAAGGCGTACACACCGCCGCATCCGCGACGGCAGCCTGGGCTAGCCATTCGCCGCTCGGTGCGCGCGTGCTATCGAGCAGCTCTTTGGTTGAAAACCATTCTGACGTGCCGTCGCCATCAACATCGACCACCATGGCGTCGCCGCGCAAACAGGCCTTGCCAATGCCTAACTCCGGTGCCGAACGCCCTGGGCCAAGGTCGGCAATCGCCAGGCCACAGCCTTTCATCGCAACGTTGCACGCTGGATCTTCGGCCCGCTCGCCACCAGCCACCGCGCGCGTACATGGCGGCGAACCAATATAACTACCAGCCGCAACACCATCGAGTCCGGGAATTTCCGCCAAGCCTATATTTACAAAGACGCCAGCGCGCGAGCCATCCAGGGCCAGCACAGCAAATTGCGCGTCGGAGTTACGCTCAATCGCAGCGCTCAACTCGACCGGATCGTTGCCCCACTGCACACCACGAAGCAGCAAGGGATCTACCGCCGGCCGGCCGGCCGCGGCTTGCAAACACATTTCGCCCAGCAATATCTGCTGCCCTGGCCCAGCTTGGCGGCCAATTTGTACCGGTGCCACGCTCGGCGTCGAATTTGGCATGCTCTCGGGTACATAGCGCGGACCACAACTGACAAGAAAACCAACGCTTGCGAGTAATAATGGGCCTTGGCAGGCAACGAGAGAGCGAGTTACGCGGTCAATAGCCATCGTGAGCGAACCTACCGCACTCGCCGCCAGCGGGCCACAAACGATCTTGGCCTTGCTGCAATTGACCCGCCCGGGACCGGCATCTATAGTCCGCCGGCCTGGCGTCTAGGCTAACTCCTTTTAGCGCCCACGTTTTTCGCTCCGAGACCGATATGAAAAAATCTCTACTGCTGTCCTCTACCTTGTTGGCGCTCCTGCTCGCCGAAGTCACTGCAACCGCGCAACCCATGGGCGGCATGGGCGGTACTGGCGGCGCTGGTGGCATGGGTGGCATGCCTGGCGGCGGCCCCACCGGCCAACCTGAAGAAGACAAAAAAGACGGCATCGCAGAGCAAGCTCCGAAACTGCCCGGCATGCTGCCGTCAACACCGGTACTGCCCACACCCAAGAGCCGACGCAAACGCTGGAAGCTGTTTGAACTAGACGGCTATTTCCGAACTCGGAGCGATTGGTTCAAGAATTTTAATCTTGGCTTCGCAGATGACGCAACCCGTGGTGGCGCGCCTTTTCCGCAGCCGCTGGCGTGCGTGAAAGATCCCAAAATCACGGCATGTGGCAACACCATGTCGGGCACCAACATGCGCCTACGTTTGGAGCCAACGTTTAACATCGACGAAGGCACCTCGGTGCACATGCAAGTCGATGTCTACGACAACCTGGTGTTGGGCTCGACGCCAACCGGCGAAGCGCTCGATGGCTCGTACGATTCTGATAACCCTGCGCCAATCAGCGCGTTTAGCGATTCGCAAACTACCCCGGTGCGCGGCTACAACTCCGACCGTGATGCCATCACCATCAAACGGGTGTGGGCCGAAGTCGCGCTGCCACTTGGTATTTTGAAATTTGGCCGCATGCCTAACCATTGGGGCATGGGCATCATGGCCAACGGCGGCGGCGAAGATCCAATTCACGGCACCTACGACTACGACGGTGACTACGGCGACAACGTCGATCGCGTAAGCTTTGCAACGCAAATTCCCGGCACCCAATTGCGCGCCATGATCGCAAGCGACTGGCAAGTGACCCGTTTGACCTCCAATCAAACCGCCTATGCCGGCAAAGGCCGCGACGAGCATCCGTTCGATCTCGAAGACGGCGACGATGCCAATCAATGGGTGCTCACGGTTGCCAAGCTCGATACCCCAACCGAATTTGCCGACACCTTAGCGCGTGGCGAAACCGCGTACAATTTCGGCGCGTATTTTGCGTATCGCACCCAAGATTTTGACTACAACTTGTCCGATTTTACCGTCGGTGATCCGGCCACCAGCGATGCCTTCATCGCGCGCAGCGCCAAGTTGTACATTCCAAGTTTATGGGGCCGCCTCGGTCGCGGCGACCATCACCTCGAAGGCGAAGTGGCCAGCCGCTTTGGCTCGGTTAGTGCAACCGATGCCCAAGGCAATAACCGCGTCCTCGACGTGCGCTCGTTTGGTGCGGTTGGCCGCTACACCTGGTCCGCGTTTGATAACAAACTCAAACTCGGCCTCGAAGGCGGATATGCCAGTGGCGATTCCACGGCCAACTCGCCCAAGGGCCGCACCCACATCGCATACCGCCAGCCGCTTGGTGCGGGTGGCGACTCGACGCTGTCCAACTTTACCTTCAATCGCGACTACAAAGTCGATTTGATTTTGTTTCGCCATTTGATCGGCGCGGTCTCGAACGCGGCGTACGCCAAGCCCTTCATCTCGTATGACTTGACCAAATCGATCTCGGCCAAGTTGAGCAACATCACCGCGCTGGCCCCACGGGCCAGTTCAACGCCGGGCAACGACAACTTGTACGGCACCGAGTTCGACGCTGACGTGAGCTACCACAATGGTGGGTTCACGGCCGGCATCTCGTCCGGTGTGTTGTTTCCGCTCGCCGGCATGGCCCACCCTGACAACGCTACCGGCACCGACGTCGGCTATGGCACCAACTTTGGTGATGCCAGCACCGCGTACACGATCCTGACCCGCGCGATGGTTGCTTTTTGAGTTTGCGTGGCCAAGCTTAAACCGACGCGCACCAAGCCACAGCACCGTTGCACCGCCTGCGGCCACGTTGAAGCTAAATGGCTAGGGCGCTGCCCAACCTGCCAAGAGTGGAACACGCTGGTCGAAGAAAGCGAAGCGATGGCACCTCCGCGTGCCAGTGCCGCGGGTGTCGCCGACGGCCAATCGCCGATTCGACTCGACCAAGTTAGCGACCAGGTCGATACCGATCGGCTGGCCTCGGGCATCGCCGAACTCGACCGCGTATTGGGTGGCGGCTTAGTTGCAGGCTCGTTGATTTTGCTCGGTGGCGATCCTGGCGTTGGCAAATCGACCTTGCTGCTGCAAGCCTTGGCTGGCTTCGCCAATCGCGGCCCGGTGCTGTACGCCACCGGCGAAGAATCGGTGGCGCAAACGGCCATGCGGGCGCGCCGCATCAGCGCTGCCACCGCTGCGATTTCGGTAGTCGCGCAAACCGATATCGAAAAAATCCTGGGCCACGCCATGACTGCACGGCCAGCCGTGTTGGCCATCGACTCCATTCAAACCGTCTACACCACGCAGCTCGACTCCATTCCCGGGTCGCTCAACCAAGTGCGTGAGTGTGCAGCGCGCCTCATGCAGTTTGCCAAAACCTCGGGCGTCCCGACGGTTCTGGTTGGCCACGTCACCAAAGACGGCGCGATCGCCGGGCCAAAAACCCTCGAGCATATGGTCGATGTGGTGCTGCAATTTGAAGGCGACGGCAGTCACTATCGCATTTTGCGCGCGCACAAAAATCGTTTTGGCTCGACCCAAGAAATTGGGGTGTTCGAAATGCGTGGCGCTGGCTTGGTGGAAGTCACCAACCCCTCGGCCCACTTATTAGCTGAACGACCAACCGGCGCGCCCGGCTCGGTGGTCGTGGCATCGGCCGACGGGGCACGGCCGTTGCTGGTTGAAGTGCAAGCCTTGGTCGCACCGGCCAGTGCTGGTGTTGGTCGTCGCACCGCCGCTGGCGTTGACAGTAATCGCGTGGCACTGCTGCTAGCAGTGTTAGCGCAACGCGCATCCTGCGATGTGCTCGACCGCGATGTGTTCGTCAATGTCGCGGGCGGCCTGCGGTTGTCCGAGCCCGCCATCGATCTCGGCATTGCCTGCGCCATCGTGTCATCAACGCGTGGCCGAGCCATCGACGCGCGAACAATCGTATTCGGCGAAGTTGGCCTCGCTGGCGAAGTACGCGCCGTACCGCTCTATGAGCAACGCTTAGCCGAAGCTGGCCGCTTAGGTTTTTGCCGCGCCATCGTGCCAGCGCAAAACGTAGCGCGCCAAGCCGCGCCACCCGGCATTGAAGTCATCGGGGTAACCCGGCTGGCCGAAGCATTAGCGGCGCTGTAAGTGCGCGGCGCGTAACGCGCTAACTCAACCGACGATCGATTACATCGCGTTTGGCATCGAGTTTACTCGCCATGTCGTGCCGGCCCAAGTGCCGCGCCCGGGCACTGCCGCGCTCCAGCCACGCAACCGCGGCCGAAAAAAGGCCAGCGGCCAAATAGGCACGGCTCGCTGACAGCGCGACCGAAACATCACCGGATTCTTCGTCGTGACGCCGTAAAAAAATCGCTTCAGCGCGATCGTACACGCCGCGCGACACATACAGATCCGCCAACCCGTCGAATGCCACCGCAATGCGTTCTCCGCCAAAATCAAACGTTTGCAAACAGTTCTGATAATTGGCAACGAAGGTTTCGTATTCCAACAACGAATCGCCCGGGGCTGCACCTGCTTGCAGTGGCTGCAGCGCCACCAGCAACTCCAAAAGATTGGCGTAAAACACGTAAGGATCAATCGGGCACCGCAATGCCCGGACCACATCGGCCAGCACCAACTCATCCGCGAATCGCGCCGCCGCCGCCAACGTGGCCGCTTCAATCGCAACGCCACTGTGGGCGAACCGCTCACGCGCCGCGGCTAGGCCCTCGGTTTGCAACACCGCCGTGATACGTTCGGCGCGTGCGATATGCTCAGCGATCAACGGCCAATGGGCACCGTCGATCTCGGCGGGCACCGACGGCACCACAAAATCGGGCGCAAAACAGGTTTCCCAATCCGGCGAGCCATCGACGCCCGAGGTTAGACATTTCACAAATTGTCGACGCGCCGCTTGCAGTTGCGTCGGTGACAGCCAGCTAATCCGCACTCGTCGACTCTAGCATGATCGATGGTGGCAACCCAATTGGCAAAGCGGGCCAGCATGCGCCGACGACGACAGAAGTGCCAACCTACGGTGCAGCAACCGGCTTGGTTTTGGCTTTAGCCTTGACTTTGCCTTTTCCTGGCACCGCAGCTTTCGACTTCACAGGTTGCACCGGTGCAGCCGCGGGCTTGGCACCCAGCGATTCCAGCTCGCCTTCAATGCGCTTCTGACCTTCGGCGTCTTTGCCGTCTTTGATGAGATCAAGGTACGTCTGAAATGCCACAACCGCTTTTTCTTGCTCGCGATTGAGTTTGTACATGAAGCCTAGATCGTACCAAGCCGCAAACATGCCCGGTGCCAATGCAACAGCTTTTTCATACAGCGGAATCGCATGTTCCGGATCTTCGTTGCGGCGATACACCACCGCCAAGTTAAAATGGTACTGGGCTTCGGTTGGGGCTAATTCGATCGCTTTGCCAAACGCCTTAATTGCATCATCAGGCTTTTTGAGCAGCCGGTATGCGACGCCCAAATTGTTAAAATGCGCGTGCTCTTTGGGTGCCAACACAGTCGCCGCAAGCAAATGTTTCACAGCTGCTTCGTTGTCGCCTTTTTGCCGTTTGATCACACCCAAATTGCCTTGGACTTCGGCATCTTTCGGATTGAGCACCGCCGCTTTTTCCAACGCCAGGAGCGCGTCGTTTTGCCGATTGGCGCGAAAATACGCCATGCCTAAATTGGCCCATAGCGTTTGATCTTTCGGCAACAGCGCCGTCGCGTGCTCATAGGCATCAACCGCTTTAGCGAAGTCTTTTTTCTGTTTGAATAGGTGCCCTAACGAGCCCCACGCCATGCCGTGTTTGGGATCGGCGGCAACGGCTTTTTCAAGCGTCGCGATGGCTTCATCGTTCTTGTTTTGGGCCTTGAGCGCGATGCCTTGTTTGTACAAGGCACTCGATTCATCGGCTTGAACCGCCGTTGTTCCGGCGCTAAGCAACAAGAGCGTCAATAGTGTGGTTCGCAGCGTGCCGTGCATGAAGCCTCCTGCGCCGACCATATCATTGTTCGCAGCGCGGATGACAGACGTCGCCACCGCGCAGATATTCACGCGCACGCGCGGCCCCAGGCAATTCGCCAACTAAATCAATGAGTACCAGCTGCCGTTAGGCTGAGGCCACGACGTGTTCTACTTCCATCAGCGCTTCGCTGGTCGAGGTAACTTCAGCCGACAGTTCAGCCAACCGGCCCAGCACGGGCCTCGCTTCGCCGTCTTTTTGGGCGCCAAGCGCAGCGAGCTGAAACTTTTCCAGCGCTGCAACATGATGGTGCAATTTGGCCACCAACCGGTCGCGCCGAGTGCTCAATTTTTCGCGGTACTGTTGTTGATCGAGCAACGCTTGTTTGGCCGATTGATATTGCGTGCGGGTCTCTTCGTCCTTGGCATGGCCAATGCGGGTGTCCAATTCAGCAATGCGATCACGCAACGCCTGATCGCTGCCGCTGGCCAACGGTGCGCTCTCTTTGGCAGCAACTTCGAGCACTTTGACCACGCCTTGACGCAGCAGGTCGCGATTTTCCGGGTCGCTGGCCATCCGCGCTTTGGCTTGCGTCCACAACGTTACGCTTTGCGTGCAAAGGTTGCGGACTTCTTGGTCGAGTCCCAGCGGCAGCCGCGCCACGGCAGCAGCCACGGCATCGCGACCGATAGCAACGTGACGAGGCAGCAGCGCAAGCGCGGCCAACATGCCCATCGCCGCACCGGCCGTGCCGGCAATGAGCGCCCCCGACCAAGCGTGGGTCTGCTGCGCAAACGAAATCTTAATCGCTACCCAACACGCCAAGACACTTACCGCACTGCCCAACGCGATGGATGCGTAGCGACGCCCGCCTTGGGTGCCGAGCGCCAAGGCCACCGCCGTTACCGCGCCGCAGCCGATCATCGCAGCCCAGGTCGAACTGGCGACCAACGCAGCGCAGGCCAACACGCCAAGCGCAAGCCGCGGCCACAGCCGTTGGTAGCCCAGCGCAGCCCCCGTGACGACACCGAGCGTGCCACCGATCAAACCGGCAGGCAGCCCATGCGGCCACGCTACCAAGTGGGCAAGCGCGCCAAAACCAAACCCTGTGGCAACCATCGCAATGGAGGCCCGATGAAACGATTCATGTTGAGAAAATCGCAGTTCCATCCTGGGGTAAACGCAGCGCTAGCCACTTCGATCTAGTCAATACGTCACCGCGTGATTTCAGGCACCTACGACGCCGGGCGCAAAAAAGCCCGCCGAGGCGGGCGCTGCGACGGCATCGCAGTGACGACATCCTGTCGTGTGGAATCAAACTAGAACGTAAAGCGAATGCCCAAGCGCCCACTCATTGGCGCTTGGATGGAGCTGGTTTTGCCATAGTTTTTATTAACTTCAATGACCTCAGCCGTGTTGCGAGGCTTGCCTGCGCCACTTACGCGCTTGGCATGGGCCAAATCTTCCAGATCGCCGCCGACAATCGGAAACGAGTTTTGAATCGTATAGATGTCATCAACATCAGTACGCGCCTGGCTATTGAACAAGTTAAAGATATCAACGAACGCTTCGATGCGTCGGTGTTTGCCGAGGTTGCGACCAAAGGCAAAGTGCGTATCCAACCCGTAGGTCATTGGCGAACGACCGATGGACCCGCGCGACAGCAAGAACGACTCGCCTTGGCCGTACAACGGGTGCGCAGCCAATGCATTTCTTGGCAGGCCGGATTGAGCTCGGAAACTTGCACCAACCACAGCCGGGCCAATTGCATACGAACCGTCTACCTTGAACAAGTGTGGACGATCCAACCCGGTCGCACCATAGCGGTTCGCCATCAGGTCCGGCAGGTCATACATCGACGTCAAGTTCGGGTCGAGCTGATTGGTTTCAGTTGAGAACAACCCAGGGTAGTTGCCGCGTGCTTTCGAGTACGTGTACGACGCAATCAACAATGACTTTGCAGTTGGGCGCTGGGTTGCCGTGATCACCACCGAATCGTAATTACGCGATGGCTTGTCGAACTTCTTGGCAGCCCGCAACCACGATGCACGGTCCGTGTAGAGTTGCTTAAAAGGATCGTCATCCGCCAACAGCATCGCTTGCGCTTCAAGCTTGGCCGCTTCGCCCGAATAATCTTCGCCTGGGTTACCAATGAAATAATTGGTTGCACCGTCCGTCGACATGTCCTCCAAAATTACCGGCAACGTGCGGTTGGTATAGTTGATGCCCATTTTGAAGTTGGACATCAACTCGTATTCGGTTCCGAAGATCAGCTCTTGAGTGAATTGACCCTTGCTGCCCGGTGCAAAGTACGAAACCGCGCCACCAAGTTGCGAGGACTGGCCGGCCGCAGCCGTACATGCGCGCACTTGCTCGGCAAGATCACCTGGCGAGTTGTGGTCAAATGCACAGCTGTCGTTGAGGTCACCGTTGATATCCGTACCCACGGTGCGCTCATTGGTGATTTCACCACCGAAGGCGCGAACGTTGATATCAAGCGGCACGTTTTCATAGAATCGACCCCAATGTCCAAAGATTTTAGCCCGGCCTTCGCTGGTCGGGTCATAGATGAAGCCGATACGCGGTGCTATCAAACCGTTGAAGCGGAAGGCTTCTTCAGGAATAACTTCACCGGTGTCAGGTGCCGTAGTGCCTTGCAGATACTCGGCGGTGTAGCCAATTTGTTGTTCCCAGCGCAGACCAGCGTTGATGGTGAAGTTCGGGCGAATTTGCCACGAATCTTGAAGATACGCGCCCACGCTGCGGTTGCCAGTGTCGGCGTTGAGGCCAGCCGTGATGAAGCACTTCGAATCGCCAAGGCCATCCGGTCCTGGCAAGCCAGTCATATTGTCAAGATCATCGCGACCACAAGACACATTCCCGGCTGGATTGTATTTTAAGTATTCACGAATCAAGAACGAACCCGATGCGCCGTCATCTTCCGAACGCGTCAAAAACGCGCCGCCCGAGTAACGACGACCCGAATTGTAGGTCGAAAGTTCGGCGTCAAAACCGGCTTTAAACACGTGAGTGCCTAAGGCTTTGACCCGTTGGGTTGCCGACAACACAATCGACGAACGATTGTTTTTGCGATCTTCGAGAAATCCTGGCCCACCCGTGCTGTAGTTTGAAACGGCACAGTTGGTCAGATTTTTATATTTGTCGTTCGGATCGTTGTCGTTACAAGCCTCAATGTCGGATTCAAGATTGGCAAAGTCGTACAACGAGCGTTCGTACTCGTAACGCACCACTGGCACATCTTGGCCACCCAGCGGGGTCTCTTTGGCAAACCCTTGATGGTAACCAGCGACAACATCAAACTGAGTTTTGCCGCCGTTTAATTTCGAGGTCCACTTGGCCGCCACGTCATACGCGCCCGACGTGGTGGTATCGACCAACGCATTTGGATCACGCCCGACCGCAAAAGGCCCCGTGGCGGTGGCGGGATTGCCCCAGCCCGAGATTTGAAACTGGTGGTTCGCTGAAACTGCGCCATTGATTTTGGCGGTGAAGAATGACGTTCGCGACGTCGACTTGACGTTGCGACGGGACACTTCTTCGCGAATTGCAAAACCCGTATTTGGGTCAATGTCGGCTTCGCCGTCGCCGTCGGTATTGCCGGCTATGCCAGCCGGATCTTCATCCGTGTCGACGTTGCTGGTAACAATCCGAGTGGTCGTCGACTTGGTGAACGATGGGTTAAACCCAACGTGAAACCACAGTTTGTCTTTGATGATTGGACCGCCGACTTCAGCGCCGACATCCCAGTTCAAATCGCGATTGGTTTCGCTATCGATCGCGCGACCTTCGCGCAAAATCCGATTGGCACCAGCCGCCAACGCACCTGGCGAAAGATACGCGAACACCGTGCCATGGAATTCGTTCGAGCCCTGCTTGGTGGTTACGTTGATAATACCGCCGGTAGCCCGACCGTATTCAGCGTTGTAACCGCCCGTGATGATTTCGGTTTCACCAATAAATTCGTTGGGCAAGTTCGACGACTGAGTGCCATACCCTGTATCCGTCGTATTAATACCTTCAACGATGTAGACGTTTTCAGCGGAGGTTGCACCCGCCACCGACGTGCCGTAGGCATCGCCTTGTGCGCCAGCCGCAGCCCCAACCACTGCACCGAAGGTCCGGCCGACGGCAAGATTGTTGGTATATTCCTTGGTGAAACTGATGCCGGTTTTGGTTGAACCTTGGTCAACCGTAGGCGCACGCCCCTTGATGATAATAGTTTCGCCTTTGCCGGCCGAAGTATTAAACGGCACGTTCACCACCGCTGCTTTGCCGAGCTGAATGAGTACATTAGCCCGCGTAGTTTGCACTTCGTTGTAATACACCGTCAACGTGTACATCCCCGGCGGCAACGCGGTGAGGAAGTAGGTGCCACCGTCTTCGGTGATAACCACCTGCTCGCCTTGCAGTACCGGCGACGTTGCAACCACGGTGGCGCCCACAATGCCTTCGCCGGTTTTGCTGTCTTTAATTTGGCCACGCAACTCGCCGGTGCCGGCCTGTGCGTAGGCATAGTTGATTGAGAGTAGCGACGTCGCCCCACCAAGGAGGCTCGCCGCCATGAACGCGTGTAGTAATTTTTTCATGGTTGAGATGCCTTAGTTGGAGAGGGTGTAAAAGCAGATGGATTTGGCCAACGATACCGCCGCAGTGCCGCCGGCTTTGGCCGTGGCAATTGCGCCAGCTTTGAATTCAAGGCGATAGGTGCGGCCCAGTTGGAACGCATGCATGGCATCAGGTGCGGCGTTATCGCCAACCACCATGACTCGGCCCGAAACATCCGTGTATGGATCTTCTACGGTGCCAACCGCGCCAGCGGCGCAGATCGATTCATCCGGTTCATTTGGTGTTGCGACGGGATTCGCTTTGGACACTAGGGTAACCAAGGCTGGGTCAACCGCACCGGTCGTCAAGTTGAGGTTTGCGTTGAACGTAAATGCGGCTTCAGTCGTGGAGTCCTGTTCAAGCGCAGTGTCGCCGCCTTTAGGTATCGACGAGATTAGCTTGAGTGCTGCAATCCCAAAGCTATACTTTGCCGGGTCAGTCGAAGCTACCGCTTCGCCCTTTTTGCCGGTGACGTTGCCCCGCAATGATATTTCGCAACTCGTGCCAGTTCGAACGCTATCAGCGACCAATGGTTTAACAAACAACGCAGGCCCTAATGGCCACGATAGATTGCTGCCGTTCGGTACATAATAACCGTCGTATGGCACATCAATGCCACCGCACTTGAGCGACACCGGTTGGGTGTTGGCAAACGTGCCAATGGTTAAGCCGGTTGGTTCACCCATCGCGTCGACTTGCGGGATTAAATCTTCAACAAACGGGTCAAGCAAACGATCAAAAACCACGCGCACAAACCACGAACTTGGAGCCGCTTGGGCGGTGCCATCCGTCTCGGCAGCTACCGTTAGGTCGTCATCACAGACTTGCGTTGTGCGATAGGTCGGCACACTGCCAACAAAACCTGGGCGTTTGATATCGCCGATTTTGCAGTACGTTGCAGTTTCGAAGGTGGTGACGCGTGGATCCGTTTGGACCATCACAACGGTCACACTCGGCGGACCTGCTTTGCGTAAATCGGTGCCCTGAACTGGATCGTCGCACCCCGCGACGCCAGCCAGAACCCCAACAGACGCCATTGCAAATGCGTTGGCTCGATAGTCGAACATTGCTTATCTCCTCTCAAACATGGACACGAAAGTTCGGGGTTAGCACCCAAACGTAAACTTACGCATTCATTGCTCACTGCAACGATTTGCGCAAGCCACTAAAATCACTGATAAATTCAGGATCTTCGCGTCCATGCAAGAGAGAAAACGAAGGAATTGCGACAGGTTGCGACACCTAGTTGTCACATAGTTGTGTCGCACCATACTTTTTGTGCTGTGGGAGAACCGCCCACAAAAACAATCTTTTTGCGCCTTAGCCGGTGCTCAACCGTGCGCAAATTCTAAAATACCGATTGGGCTAGGTGTTTTAGGCGTTCGGGCGTTTACCGTTTGCTGCGGGAGCAGCTGGCGCGGGCCCGGGCGAAACCGCAGCCGACCGTGCAGCTTTGGATTTGTCGGCTTTTTCGTCGCTGTTGGCCGATGAACCCGACCCGGTTGCGGCTACCGCGGACGGCACGGCATCCGACGAAGCGTCAACGATCCCAATGCGGCGAATATTGTGATGCGCCAACAGCTTGGCTTCAATGCTGTGGAACATGTCCGGGTGCTCGCTCAAGAACTGCTTGGCATTTTCGCGACCTTGACCGATGCGTTCACCACCATACGAGAACCACGCGCCAGCTTTGTCAATGATGTTGACGTCCGACGCCAAATCAACCAAGTCACCTTCGCGCGAGATGCCAGTGCCATAAATGATGTCGAATTCGACTTCACGGAACGGTGGCGCCATCTTGTTCTTTACAACTTTGACCCGCGTCCGGTTGCCGATGACGTCTTCATCTTTTTTGAGTGCGCCAACCCGCCGAATATCGAGCCGGACCGAAGCATAAAACTTCAACGCGTTACCACCCGTGGTGGTTTCAGGGCTGCCGAACATCACGCCGATCTTCATTCGAATTTGATTGATGAAAATCACCATGGTGCGCGACTTGGAAATAGCGCCGGTTAATTTGCGGAGGGCTTGGCTCATTAGGCGAGCTTGCAAACCCATGTGCGAATCGCCCATTTCGCCTTCAATTTCAGCTTTCGGAGTCAACGCTGCCACTGAGTCAACAACCACGACATCGACCGCATTCGAACGAACCAGCATGTCGGCAATTTCGAGGGCTTGTTCGCCGAAGTCAGGCTGCGAAACCAGCAACTCTTCGGTTTTGACGCCAAGCTTTTTCGCGTAACCAACATCAAGGGCGTGCTCAGCATCGATGAACGCACAAACACCACCACGCTTTTGCGCTTCGGCAATGATGTGCAACGTCAGCGTAGTTTTACCACTCGACTCTGGGCCGTAGATTTCAACGATACGACCACGTGGCAAGCCGCCAATACCCAGCGCGATATCGAGGCCCAACGAACCGGTCGGCACAACCGCGACTTCTTTTTCGATCGCTTCTTTGGTCAAGCGCATAATCGAGCCCTTGCCAAACTGCTTTTCGATAGCACCAAGGGCCAGATCGATAGCTTTGTCGCGCGCGCCGACATTGGTAGGAATTGGATTCGCGGGGGTCATTTCTTTGCTAGCCATCGTAGTTCTCCTGAAGTCGAGTGGTAATGCTTACTAGTAGCTCGGCCCTTGGCCCTTCGGCCAACCGTCGTCCGTTTCTGCTTCAGCACGGTTTACTGAATCAGTCTGACGCCGAAGTGCCGCTTGAACTCGGTTTTGAGCCCCTTTAAGCACTTTTTTCATTATCGTTGAGTACACGTAAACACCTGTTTTTACGTTGCTATCTAGCAACTCCACAGACCCTATCATAGAAGTACTGAACATTTGTTCGCGCCAGGGCAAAATCAGATCAGAAATTGCACCTGGCGGGTTGAGTCGGCCCAAAGTTACATGCGCAACAAACGGCCGTGGGTCCATCGTAAAACCCAGCTCGCTGGCGCGCATACGGGCAGCATTGGCGAGGCGTTCGAGCGCACCCGACGCATCTTCAACTCCAGCCCAAATTACACTCGCAGCGTTTTCATCCGCAAACCCGCCGAGTTTGCCAATGCGCAACTCAAACGGCGCTTGGTCACAACAAATATCATCGATCACATCATGGATAGCATCCGCTGCATGCGGCCGGGCCCAACCCAAATACGCTAGCGTAATATGATAATTCACGGGCTCGACCCAGCGCACGACTACTTTGTTATTGCTCGCGCGCCGCGCCAATTGATCGGCGGTGGTCGCCAATTGGTTCGCAGTTGCTGGTGGCAAACGCACTGCAATGAATAAGCGTTGGGCATCAAGCGGAGGCGTGGGTGTTGCAATAGATGACATCGCCCGCGTTATAGCGCGGTCAGCGTTGGCCAGGTGTTTGGATCGTGCGCATTGCACTGGGCCCCACTTCGAGCGTCCGCTCGTTCGCTCCATTTTTGGGCACTGCTGCGCCAAGCCGGCGCGCGGACAATCGTGCTCGGCGGAACTACCCGACACCAGGGTGAAAGCTCGTCGAAAAACCTAGCTTGGCCTAGCTTGGCCCAGCTTTGCCTACATGAATTACCAACTATATAGAATTTTTCGTGAGGTCGCATACCACGAGCGCGTGCGCTGAAAACCATTGTTTGCAATTTTTGCGAAGTTGACACCGCAGCCAAGCTTTTGCAGACCCACACCCAGCGCCACTGTACCCCTGCAATCTCAACGTTGCGATCGCCGGCGCAACGGCTGGCATGGGCCATGAACTATGGCCAGCATGACCAAGTTTTTCCAACGCGCATGCCTTTGTACGTTCGTCGCCATCCCAGCCGCCAGCTGTGCCGTTGGTGATGAGCCCTCCACCAGCTCAACTGCTGGCGAAAGCTTTGAAGAATTTGCAGCCGCAACGTATCGCGAGCCATGGGTAGGCGGCATGTCCATCGTCAACGGCGACACTGCGATTATCGACGACAAAGCCCTGTACGAATTTTGGTTATCGTTACAACAGGGCAATCTTATCGTCGACAACAACGGCGGCACCGATAGTGCGTGGAACAATACCGACAAGCTCAACCTGACCTATTGTGTGAGCAATTCGTTTGGCAGCAACAAAGCGCGCATCGTTGAAGCGTTGCGCCAAGCCACCGATCTGGGGTGGGAAACCCGTGGCAACGTGAACTTCGTGTACCTCGCCGCGCAAGACGGCAACTGCACGGCCAGCAATAGCGCTGTCATGTTTAACGTCAATCAAGTGAGTGGTCAGCCTTATTTGGCCCGCGCATTTTTCCCAAATCAGCCTCGGTCCGCGCGCGAGGTTTTGGTCGACACGTCGTCGTTTGATCCGAGCTTGACCTGGCCGCTGGCCAATATAGTTTCACACGAGCTTGGCCATGCGTTGGGCTTTCGGCACGAACACACCCGGCCCGAAGCCGGCACCTGTTTTGAAGACAACAACTATCGGCCGCTCACGCCGTATGATTCGGCGTCGATCATGCACTACCCGCAATGCAACGGCAGCTCGGCCAATCTGGCGTTCACCGCGCGTGACGCCGAGGGCGTGGCCGCGCTGTACGGTGCACCTGGTGGCGGCGGCACGCCACCGCCTCCGGTCACGCCACCGACGAGCAGCTCCAGCAAAACTGGCTCCGTAGCCAAAGGCAGCAACGTCAATGTTGCAGCGATCAGCGTGAAGGCCGGCACCTTGCTCACCGTTGCAATGACCGGCACCGGCGACCCGGATCTGTACGTGCGCTTTGGTGCTGCACCGACCACCACCCGGTATTCATGCCGGCCCTATCTCAACGGCGCGACCGAAACCTGCGCCATCAATGTACCGGCTGGTCAAAACACCGCCTACGTCATGGTGCGAGGCTACACCGCAGCGACGTACAACGTGGTGATGCAGTGGACGGCGTCGTAACCCGACGCGTCGCACTCCCCAAATACTTTTTTCATTGCGCCAACGCAGCGGACTGCTCAGCGTCTAGCAACATTCGATCGATCATCCACAAGCCCCACCAGGCCGCCAACGTGCGAATCATATCGCGCGCGAACCCAAGACTATAGGTTTTGTGTTCCACCACCGCGGCACTCATGGGCGCGCCACTGCGCCGATGCGCCAACGCCAGATGGACGGTGCCCACCGGTTTGTCGTCGGTGCCGCCAGTTGGCCCGGCCACCCCGGAAATGGCGACCGCGATATCAACGCCGAGCCGATCGAGTGCGCCCAGCGCCATGTGCCGCACACAGGCCTCGCTTACCGCGCCATGTTCGACGAAAATCGCTGGATTGACGCCCAAGGCCCGGGTCTTTTCTTCATTGCTGTAACACACCGCAGCCCCGACAAAATAGCTTGATGCCCCACCCGGCCCGGTCAGTAACTCGGCCAACAAGCCGCCGGTGCAAGATTCCGCGGTGGCGACCCGGCGATTCGTTGCGCGCAACTTGCGGCAGACCCGGGCTGGCAGCGCTTCGTCGCCAACGCCATACAGACTACTACCCAGCCGTTGCCGCAGGCCCGCTTCGAGCTCAGCGAGGGCGACCTCGGCGACACCTTGCGAAGCGCGGCTGACCACCAGTTTCACCAGGGTCTCGGGATACTTCACTTGGTAGTGAATCGATGCCCCGACCACCGAATCGACCAGGCCGCGGCACAATTCCGAGATTTGCGACTCGCCTCGGCCGAACACCCGAAAGGTCTGGCGTGCGATAGCCAAGGCGTTGCCACGAGCGGCGCGCAGCTCGGCAAATCGCTCAGCCAGATGTTTTTCATAGATCCCCCAAACTTCCCGAGGTACGCCAGGCAGGCAAAATACCGGGACACCGGCCAGTTCGACCTCAAATCCGGGCGCGGCGCCGGCTGGGTTACTCCAGACCCGGGCTCGCTCAGGCACCCTAAGTTGGCGCAATTGCAGCTCGGTTATTGCCACCCGGCCAGCCAACCGGCGCTCCCAACTCTGTTGCGCATCGGCATCGATAACGGCACCACAGCCAAGCAGGCCGGCCACCACATCCACGGTCAAATCGTCCTCGGTAGGACCCAATCCGCCCGAACAAATCACCAGGTCAGCGCGGGCCACGGCGGTGTGCAACGCAGCGCGCATATCAGCGACATCATCGCGGCACGAAGTCAGCCAGCGCGGCGTAATTTGCAGGTCCCAAAGCCGGGCGGCCAGGCCCGAAGAGTTGGTATCTACGATTTCACCACGACACAGTTCATCACCTATCGTCAAGATCTCAGCAAACATTGTCACTACTGTACTGCTCTTGCGCTTAGGAACAAGGTCGTCGCCCTGGTGGGTTGACGCACTCGCCTGCACCTGACTATCATCAGTGAACTTGGCGCACTTTTGCCCCCCAATCATTCTATGAAGATCCGCTACGCAGCCAAAACCGATGTGGGAATGAAGCGGACCCACAATGAGGATTATTTTTCCCTCATTGAAGATGAGCAATTGTTCATCGTCGCTGACGGGATGGGTGGCCACGCCTCGGGCGAAGTCGCATCCAAGATGGCAGCCGAAACCATCGGCGAGTTCTATCAACGGACCCGCGAAGATGAAGAAGCCACGTGGCCCTACAAAATGGACCGCTCGCTGTCGTACATCGAGAACCGTTTGGTGTGCGGCGTCAAGCTCGCCAACTTGCGCATCTTCGAAACCTCGTCGCGCGACCTGCGGTACAAGGGCATGGGGACCACGCTGGTCTCGTCGCTGATCTCGGGCGATAAAATTTATATCGGCCACGTCGGCGATTCCCGCGTGTATCGCGTACGCGACAATCAAATTCAGCAATTGACGCGCGACCACTCGCTGCTTGAAGACTACAAAGAAGCCAAGCCGGACATGACCGAAGAGGAAGAACGCAACTTCCCTCATAAAAACGTCATCACCCGGGCCTTGGGCATGCGCGAAACCGTACAAGTTGACATTCGCGCCCATCAAATCAAGACCGGCGACATCTACGTACTATGCTCAGATGGCCTGTCGGGCATGATTGCCGACCCGCAAATTTGCCAAATCACCGCCAATGCCAAATCGCTCGAACGCGCGGTGGCCGAACTGGTGGACGCCGCCAATCGCAATGGCGGGACCGATAATGTGACGACGCTGCTACTGCAATGCGTTGCAGCATAGCGAAGCACCGTCGGCACTAACCACCGGCGCTATCCGTCGGCACAGCCAACGGTTTCCGGGCTACAATGTCGCCATGACTCGCTACATCATTGGCAACGGTTCAAAGCTCAGTGTCAAAGCGCGATCGAGCATGCACGACACCGTGACGGTTTGGACCAAGGTAACCGGCTCGCTCACCGCCGATATCGAAACCTTGGACACCGCTGGTGCAACGGCAAGTGCATCCGTCGATATGACCGAGTTCGACGCCGGCGACTGGCTCAAGAATCGTAAGCTGCGCAAAGACTACGACATGGATGCGCATCCGCGCGCCACGTTCGAACTCACCGGGTTGAGCAACGTTGTCCGCACTGGCCAAACCTTCACGGCGGTGGCCGCTGGCGTATTGGCCTGGCGCGGCAAACAAGTCAATGTAACGATTCCAGGCAAAGGCACGATGACCGCGACAACCTTCGATGCGACCGGCGCGTTTGAGCTTGATATCCGCAGCCTCGGCCTGCAAGCGCCCAAGGTGCTCATGTTTAAGGTCCAAGACGAAGTGCTGGTGGAAATTACGTTGCGAGGAGTAGTGCAATGAACGCCATACGACAAACCCTGGTCGTGGCCTTGGCGTTGGGCACTTCGACGGCGATCGGACCAGGTTGCAAACGCAAAACCGAGTACTCCGGTATCGGCCGGTGGAGCGTGACGCAAACCAAACTTGCCGATGCCCGCGCCAAAGGCCGGTGTCAACCCACCGAGCTGCCGGACGGCCGCAAAGGGGTTTGGTGCTTTGGCTTTCCAGGCGTCAAAATTCCCGGGGCCGGGCTACCGCCCGAGGTTGATATGTACTTTGGCCGTGACAATGACAGCGCCACGCCGATCGAAATTCAATATAAATTTCGTGGCTGCAACGACGAAAAACTCGAAGCCTGGGTCAACACCAACTTTGGTGCTGCCACTGAAAAACGGCCGGGACGCGGGGTCTGGAAAACCGGCAACATGACACTGATCGGCTTTTTGCCGGAGTCGCCAGGCAGTTGCATGTTGCGGATGTTTCCGTTGTCGGAGACCACGGAAATCGAGCGTATCAAAAAACTTTGAGTGCCCGAGCGCTGGTGAGTACGATTACGGCGCGAGTGGTTCGCTGGCCCAGTCCTGTTCAAATTGCGCGCTGACGATGGCCGCTTGGCTCGGCTCAAAAATCAGTGCGCCAACTTCGCGGTTCCTACCAAGCGATGTAAACGACATATTTTCTGAGCCCACAAACGCTACCCCGTCGGCGATAATCAACTTGGCGTGTAAGTCGAACGACGTCGCAACTTTCACGACAAAGCCCAGATTGGTCAATGCGGTGATAGTTGTAGCATTGCCCGCCAGGTTACTCGCCGGCGCCAAAATCACCCGCACTGCCACGCCGCGCACCTTCGCGCGTTTTACCGCATCTACGATGTCGGTATCGGTCATGTAAAACACTTCAATGTCGAGCTGCTGCATCGCACCGTTGATGTGCGCCAGCAACCGCGAGCGCGAGTTGTACGGCGACACCAGCAGGCGAGTACAGGTTTGCGCAAACGTCGTGCTGTTCCAATCCGCGTCGAAGATCGTATTAAGATCGCTGATGTCATCGGTATCGCGGGTGATAAACCCGTAGTTGCGCTCCGAGTCGAGCGCTCCAAAATTAAAGTTCCCCGACGACACCACGGCTTTATTACCGTCGACAATCATGTACTTTGCATGCGCAAACTCAAAGCCGGCCGGCGCTCCCTTGACCTCAACTCCACCAGCCAACAGTTTGGCTTTAGTGCTCACATTGCCAGCGTGGTCGGGATCGAGCAGCACCCGCACTGCAACGCCGCGATTTTTGGCATTGATCAATGCCGTCGACAAATCGCTAACCGTAAATAAATACATTTGCAAATCAATACGCGTCGTTGCACCGTCGATCAGGTTGCGAAAGCGCGCGCCGTAGCCGGTGGGGCCAACAAAAACCTCAGGATCGACCATCCGCGGATCATTGGTGGTGCAACCGCGCATGGTGCGGGCATCAAGCGCTGCGGCATCTACCGCCGCGGCGTCCGCGGTTGTGGCCGCGGGCGTGCGGCAACCAAGCGAGCTAGTCGCGAGCAGCGCTGCGACGAGTGCAGCGACACGGGTAGCAACAACAGGTTTCATAGGGCGACTGCATCATGAACGCATTGCCGCCTGCTCGCCAAGCAAAAACTACTTGGTCTGGCCTGGGCAAAAGCCCCCGGCAACACCTTGGGCTTTGGGACACAACCCGTACAGCTCATGGCGATGCCGGAGCACAACAAAGCCACCCAACTTCTTGGCGATTTTTTCTTGCTGAGCTTCAATCTCGGCGTCTTCGAACTCCAAAATGAAACCACACTGCGTGCAGATCAAGTGATCGTGATGATCGCCAACCACTTCAAAGCGCGCTTGGCCATCGCCGAACTGGCGCTCAACCGCCAAGCCACCGTCGACGAGCAGCTTGAGCGTGCGGTACACCGTGGCGTACCCAACTTTGGGATGCTTCTTGCGGACCTTGGCCAGCAACTCATCAATCGAGATGTGATCGCGGGTTCGTAAAAAATACTCCACAATCGCTTCGCGTTGCGAGGTGACATTGAGCCGTTGGCTCTCTACATAGTTGCGCCAACGAGCTTTGAGCTCACCGCTATCTTTTGGCGCAAAATCGGCGCGAGAGCCACTCATACGGTCATCTTGCTTGCTTGCTTGGTGCGGGTCAAGCGTTAGGGACCCATGACACACCGGCCTGGCGTTACGAAGTTTCAGCTCGTTGCCCACGCAATGACGTTGGCACGATCGGTGTTAAGCTGGAGCTGCATGCGCACCCCTTTTGGGCTTCTCGCCACCATGACCTACGCGCTTTTGCACGGCTGCGGCGATAGCCCGCCGGCTACGGACACGGTTCGCTTTGGCACCAACGATGTTTCCGTGCTGTTACCGCTGCCGGCGCAGTTTAGCGACGTTGATCAATTGTTGCCGTTGTCGACGCTGGGCAATGGCGGGCCGCTCCTTAGTCCAGCGATGTTTGCGCAAATTCCGATGTTTGCCAACCGCCCGAATAACCCTGGGTTGTACAGCGCTTGGCACGTCGTGGGCGCACGCATCGATCCGTGCTTCCCCGATTTGGCGTTGTTGACGGCCGACCCAAGCAAGTGTCGTCGACAATTACGGCTGATTTCGCAATCGATCAGCAACAACGGGCCGGCCGACAGCGGCCCGCCGGGTGTGCTGAATGTTGACGATGCAGCGCTGCATCTGTTTTTCGAATTTGATTCGGCGCAATTTAACGCGCTGGCCAGCGAATGGCTGGCGCTGAGTTCAGCGCAAAGCCGCGATCCGGCATTACCATTGGGCGTGCACCCGGTCATCGCCGTCGAAGGCCTAACCGGGCCAACCTATCAAGCGTTGGTGGCGATCATCAAAAAATATGCCGGCAGCGCAACGTTGGCACAATTCACGGCCATGGACGGTCGCACGGTGGCATGGGAATTCGCAGGATTCACACCAGTTGGCGACACGTTGACAGAATTGGCTATTCACGGCGTGGCCCCGAACTATAAAAGCCAAACGATTTCCGCCGACAATTTAGAGATTTTTTCGATTGCCCCTGAGACCACCGCGTCGCGCAACCTTGCCGCTCTTGCCGGCGAATATGTCAACACCGGCGGCGTTGGTGGTGGCGCTGTCAAACTCACCGCGAGCCAAGCGGCGCTCGATGCCGCGCTTAAGTTGACGCTGACCATCGACGATCCTACTCAACAATTTAACCCGGAGTCGCTCGACTGCGTATCGTGCCACTTGGCCGGCCGTGCCCGCGACCGCGCCACCAAGCTCGGAGGCAATTCAAGTGGCATGGATCGCTTCACCAACGCTCGCAATCTCACATTGGGAGGCTCACGTGCCCCCAACGACTCGGTGCGGCAACAACGGGCATTTGGCTATCGCGACACTTTCACCAGCATCAACCAGCGGGTTGTTAACGAAAGTGCCGCGGTGGCCGATGCGCTCGAAGTAATGTTCCCGTTGTACAAAGAGTAGGTCTAGGTCGAGCTGTGTTATCAACCGGCCATGGTCCCGACCGTGGTCATCGAAAAAGTTGTATCGCCCAATGGCGGTGCCATGGTGCTGTCGCAACGCGGCGACGAGTTTGTAATTCGCGTCGATGGCATCGAATTGATGGGCAGCCGCAACCACGGCTCGGAAGACGCGCTCGGT
>JAGPDK010000326.1 GCA_018057605.1 Kofleriaceae bacterium
GCCGTAATCCCCTCTGCGGCCAGGTGCGCGGCCGACTTGGTGCTGACGCAGAAGCAGCGATCCGAGAGGTGATCGGCGACGACGCGGTTGATCTCCTCCGGCATGTGGCGGGCAAAACTGCGCTCGCCCGCCTCGATGTGCATGACGGGGATGCCCAGCTTGCTGGCTGCCAACGCGCCGGCGACAGTTGAGTTCGTGTCCCCGCGGATGATGATGGCGTCGGGCGCTTCCTTGAGCAGCACCTCCTCCATCCCGACCAGCATGGCTGCGGTCTGGCGCGCATGGCTGCCGGAGCCTGCCTCCAGGTTGTAGTTTGGCGCGGGCACGCCCAGCTCGTCGAAGAACGCCTGCGACATGGCGTAGTCGTAGTGTTGGCCGGTATGAACGAAATGCGCTTCAAATCGCTTGTTGGCGACCATGGCGCGCCACAACGGAGCCACTTTGACAAAATTCGGGCGTGCACCCGCGACGCAGATGACTCGCACAGGCCATGTCTAGGCTGGCCCGGTTGGCGAAGTCAAGCCACCGCCCAGTAATTGCCATCGCCTGTGCGGATGCGCATAACCTTCGCCCTTGTTCGGGGAAAAAACTTGCGATAGTGTGGCGACCCTATCGATACTGTAGTAGTTACGGCCGCGTACTTACTTATCTACGCGTCGTGACCGGTACTTCCGCTACGCGCTTACGTGACCTGCTGACACTTACTATCCTTAACCTAAATAAGAGATTTGTATGCACATTGCCTACGCCTGCTCCGTTGATGGCGCAATCCATAGCCGGAGCAAGATATGACCCACATGATTTTCCTCGCTGCTTGTGCGTTGGGAGCCGTGGTGATCTGTGTGCCACTCTTCATCCTGTTGAGCGCAAGTCGTCGCGGCGCAGGCATTAACTACGACGACAACTATCAGCCACGAGTTACCATCATTACGCCGATGTTCAACGAAGGTGCCAGCATTCGCCGCACCATCGCGAGCCTGTTGCTGCAAGACTACCCAGTTCACCTCCGCGAAATCATTATCGTCGACGATTGTTCGTCCGACGATAGCTACGACCATGCGGTTGCCGCGCTGCGTGGTGTGCCCAATGCTCGCGTGGTCCGCAACGTCACCAACATGGGCAAACGCCGCTCGATCAATCGCGCCGTGAGCATGACCGACGCCGAAATCGTGGTTTCGGTCGACTCGGATGTGGTCGTTGAACCAGCCGCCATCAGCCGCATGATCCGCTGCTTTTCAAGCCCTAAAGTCGCTGCCGTCGGTGGCCGCGTTGCCATTCTCAATGAACGCGAAAACTGGCTCACCCGCATGCAAGCGGTGAAGTACTACTACAGCTACTTTCTGATCAAACGCGTTGAACTGCGCTTCCGCTCGGTGTTGTGTTTGTCGGGTTGCCTCACCGCCTACCGTCGCACGGTGCTCGAAGAGTTGCTGCCAGTATTAGAAAACCGCAGCGTGTGTGGCGTTGAAATCAAGTACGGCGAAGACCGCTACTTAACCCGCATGATCGTTAAAGCTGGTTACGAAACCATCATGAATCCACAAGCCGTGTGCCGCACGGTGGCGCCAACATCCGTGTCGGTGTACTTGTCGCAACAACTGCGCTGGCGCCGCTCCAACATGGTCGACTACTTGGGTGGCTTGTCGCATGTTTGGAAAGGTCACCCTTTGGTGGCGTTCTATTTCTTCTCGCTGTTTGTCGCGATCCTGTTGTACCCAGCGCTGCTGGTATCGACGATGGTCAGCGGTAAATTCTGGACGCTGATGACGTATCAACTCGTCATTGCGTTTTTGCTTGGCGTTGCCTACCGCTTGCATGCTTACAAAGACCCGCAGGCCTCGGCCTGGAACTCGATTGCCTTGGCCTTCATCTTCCCGCTGACCTACGGAATTCTCACCCCATTGGCGTTGCTCACCCTCGACGCTGGCACCTGGGAAACCCGTGCCCACGAAGTTCCAGCTGATGAGCCGGCCGCCGTGCCTGTCAGGATCCACGTGAATGCCGCTCCAGTGGCCACCGGTTTTGCCCGCGCAGAATTACTGACCATTACTTCTCGACTCAAGTTTCAAGCCGATCGAGATCTTGGGTTGAGCGCGCGTTCCCGTCATGACTGATCCCAAGACCGCCGCGCACGAGTTAGTTCTTAGTGCACCAAACCCACGCCAAGCATTCTGGCGCGGCCTGCCAACCTTAGTCCACAACCTCAACACCAACCGCCAGCTAGTCTGGGGTTTGTGCATGCGCGACATTCGACTCAAGTACCGTGGCTCGGCGTTTGGCTACGTCTGGTCACTGTTGGAGCCATTACTCATGGCGCTGACGTTCGTTGCATTGTTCGCGCTCATGGGCCGGCAAAGCGACAAAGCTTACTCGTTGCTGGTCGTCAACGGCGTCATCATGTGGGGCTACTTCGGCGCGGCCGCACAACGCTGCCAAAGTAGTTTGACGGGTAATGCGTCGTTGATCGAATCGATCTACGTGCCGCGTGAAGTCTTTGGTGCAGCGTCGGTGCTGGCGCAACTCATCATGACGATGTTGAGCCTGATGGTGTCTATTCCGTTCATGATCTACCTGCAGATTTCGCCGAGCTGGCAGATTCTGGTCTACGTGCCGGCCGGGTTGCTGTTGACCACACTATTCGCGGTTGGCCTCGGCATGGGTAGCGCCCCGTGGAATGTGCTCAATCGTGATGTCGAATATTTCTTTAGTTTCATCACCCGCGCCGGCATGTATTTGTCGCCCATCATGTGGGACATCGAATCCATTCCGCTCAACTTACGCAAAATCATTTTATACAATCCCTTGGTTGTGCCGTTGGAGCTGGTGAAAAAGGGCATCGCCGGTCGGCCACTCAACATCTCCACGTATTTTGTCGTGTACTCGATTGTCATGTGTACCGTGATTGCGCTGCTCGGCCTCGGCGTGTTCCGTCGCATGGAAGGGCTCGTGGTGAAAAAACTATGACGACCGCGACGGCCCCTACCACCATCGACGTTGATAATGTCGTGCTGCATTTTCCGCGTGGCCGCGTCTACGTTGGGCCGGTGTTGCAGTCGTTGCGCAATATGTTGCGTCCGGTCAACCGCGCCAACGACACCTACGTGGCGTTGCGCAACGTTTCGTTCAAAGCACAGAGCGGCGAGATTGTCGGCTTGCTGGGTCGCAATGGTGCCGGCAAAAGTACCTTGCTGCGCTTGATCGCCGGTATTTACCGGCCCGACGAAGGCACGGTCAAAACTGTCCCCAACGTGTTGCTGCTGGCCGGGTTTGGCGCCGGCTTTAACATTCACCTCACCGGCCGCGAAAACGTGTACCTGTATGGCAGCATGTTGTCGATGTCGCGCCATCGCATCGAGGAATTGTTCGACAGCATCGTGAATTTTTCCGAGCTCAAAGATTTCATCGATCAACCGATGAAGACCTACTCGGCCGGGATGCGCAGCCGTTTAGGTTTTTCGATCGCCTGCGAAACCCAACCCAACGTGCTGTTGATCGACGAATCACTGAGCGCCGGTGATGCGGCGTTCGTCGAAAAATCGACGGCGCGCATCAAAACTATGGTTACGCAGTCGCATACGGTGTTGGTCGCATCCCACGCGATGGAATTCATGCGCGAAGTTTGTACCCGCGCGATCTTAGTTGAAAAGGGCAAAATTCTGGCCAACGGGCCCGTGGGCGAAGTCATCGACTATCATGTGCACGGTACGCCGATGCCGACGGCGTCAACACCTGACACACCACTGACGCCGCTGCCAACGCCAACCCAGCTCTAGCGCAATAACCATGGCGAGTTGGTCAAAATTCGTCAAAGGTGTGGTGCGTGATCTGCCGCGCTGGGCCAACCAAGCGCGCAATTCGTTACAACGCAACGCTGTCCGCACCGAGCCCCTGGTGGTAGCCGCTGAACAACTGCTGCATTCCGCCACCGCGCCGCTGCTCGCCAAAGTCGCGGCGTTTCGCGCGATCTTAACGCTCGAAGCCGCGCAAGATCTTACGCTGGCGTTAGTCGCCGGCGAAGAGTTGCTGCCGCTGGTCGGTGAATCAGCCGCTGCGCACTTGGCCTTGGCCGGCTGGTACCAACGCAACCATGCCATCGAACGCCCCGCCCAATTAGTGGCCCAGGCGCGCGCCTTGAACCCCGCTGCCGTCGCAACCGAAACGCGGGTGGAACAACAACAGCGTTGGCTTGCCCAAGGTTTGCCGCTCAGCGCGCTAGCCGCGCCCGCGCTTGATCCAACACCTCGGCGCGTTGTGTACGTTGCTGCGAGCAGTCTGCCCTATCACTCGGCCGGCTATGGTGCGCGCACCCACGCGTTGATGCGCGCCTTGCACCAACGCGGGTGGGACATGGACGTGGTGGCGCGGCCAGGCTACCCGAACGATCGCTGGGACTATCCGCATTGGGCCCTGGCACCGGCCAGCTTGCGCATCGACGACATTCCGTATTGGTTTGCACCCAACCGCGCCAAGTTGCGTTTCGCGCGCGACATCGAAGCCTACCATCTCGACGCGACGGCACAGCTTGAAGCGCGTTGTCGCGATTTGCGGCCAGCGCTGATCCACGCGGCGTCCAATTACAATTGTGGACTCATGGCCGCCGAAGTTGGGCGCCGCCTCGGCATTCCAGTGGTGTATGAAGTGCGCGGGCTTTGGCATATTTCTAAAGCCGCCGCGGAGCCGAGCTACGAATTTTCCGACCACTACCGCATGATCGAAGGCTTCGAAGTGCAAGCCGCGCAGGCCGCAACGCACGTATTTGCCATCACGTCAGGCGTTGCCAACTTGCTAATTGACGCTGGCGTCGCCGCCGAAAAAATATCGCTGCTCCCCAATGCCGCCGAAGTTGCAACGTTTGCGCCGATGCCACCCGATGCCAGCTTGCGCGAACAATACAACCTCGGCGAGACCACCGTGCTTGGCTATATTGGCTCACTCAATACCTACGAAGGGCTCGACGATCTGTTCACCGCCGTGGCCGAGCTGCGCCGTATCGCCGCTGAGCAACATACCTCCACGCCCTTGGTGAAAATCCTGATCGTCGGCGACGGAGCTGCACGCGCTGCACTCGAAACCCAAGCTGTGCAACTTGGCCTGGCCGCCATTGCGCATTTCACGGGGCGGTTGCCACCAGCCGAGGTGCGCCGCTACTATTCGGTCATCGATATTTTTGTGCTGCCGCGCAAACCGACGCAGGTGTGCGAACTGGTCTCGCCGCTCAAACCGTTTGAAGCGATGGCCATGGAGCGCTGCGTGGTCGCCTCCAACGTCGCGGCCCAAGCCGACATTATCGACGACGGTGTTACCGGCCGGCAGTTCGCCAAAGGCGATGTACATGACCTCGCCCGCGTGCTGCATGAACTCATCGCCGACGCTGACCAGCGCCACCGCCTCGGCACCGCCGCCGGGCAATGGGTCCGCGCTGAGCGCACCTGGAAAAAAATCGCGGATCGGGTCGACGCGGTGTATCGGCAACTCACAACGTGACCGACGTACATTAATCTTGAGCCTGTGACCTCAACCGGTACGTCGACGCTAGGCTAGCGGATTAAAATACACATCGTCGACGATAAGATCACTGCCGATCGCCGCGAGCTCAACCTTTTCACCGGCACCTGCGGCACGATGCAACCAAACTCCAGCGCCAGCCGACGCCGGCGCCCGTGTGAACCATTCAATGTACGGCCGATCATGTGCGACGACCACGTAGTGCTGCAACGCCACGATCTGTTTGTAATGCGCGAACTTTTTGCCGCGATCGTAGCTTTCGGTAGCTAGCGACAGCACTTCGATCAATACGCTTGGGTTTGCAATACTGTTGGCATCGTCGGGGTCAACTTGTAGCGCTCCGCAAACGATCGAAATATCGGGATAGGTAGCGAGCCCTGTGGACAGCACGCGCACACGCGCGCCCGATGAAAAGACGCGACATGGCTTGCCGCTGAGCTGCGCACTAAGTTGGGCAATGATCGCGGCTGCCATCGCGCTGTGTTCCGGCGTGCCACCCGCCATCGCGTAGACTTCGCCGTCAAGCCATTCATGCTTGACCGCGCGCGTCAGCTCATCACGCACATAGTCGCGAAAAGCAATAGACGGCAGGGTTGCAGCGTTGACCATGGCGGTCACAATCACAATAGCAGTAGTTGGATGATCGAAAAAGCGCAAAGCTGGCCGGCCGGCTCGCCAAACCGCCGCCGAGTATGCTGACGTTGGGTTGTCCACGCCACCCGCACAATTCTATAGACACATGAAATCACGCGACAAAATCCCATCGCAAGCACTCATGGAAAGGTGACCCGAGCCAGCCAAAAATGGTATGAACCCGTCCATGCAAGACGCCACACTGCGCCAGTTGTACGAACAACACCAAGGCAAAGTTTCTGACAAATGGTCGATCTACCTAGCCGAATACGATCGGCTGTTTAGCTATTACCGAAGTCAGCCTGTGCGGATGCTGGAAATCGGGATTCAAAATGGTGGCTCGCTCGAAGTGTGGAGCAAATATTTCCGATTTGCCGAGCGTTTAGTCGGTTGCGACATCAACCCTGATTGCGCCAAGTTGATCTATGACGATCCGCGGATTTCAGTAATCGTCGGCGACGCCAACGCCGACCATAGTGCCGAGCAGGTGTTTGCGTGCAGCGAAAAATTCGACATCATCATTGATGACGGTTCGCACACGTCAAGCGATATCGTGCGCTCGTTCGCACGCTATTTTCCAAGCATCGTCGACGGCGGCATG
>JAGPDK010000327.1 GCA_018057605.1 Kofleriaceae bacterium
GAAGTGGGCTTTGATAGCGTCAAGTCGGGTGGATTACTGCGGCGCCGGCCGCCGTATGATCCGGATCATAACGCGCGAAAAAAAAGATCTCTTTACGCTCAAGCACGCGCGCAGCAGTACCAGTAATTCGCAGCGATGCGTGCGCCTGGCTTCGCGCTCACGAACGGTTGTTGCGGCGAAACTCGCGCAACCTACGGCATGCGTCACCTCGCGCCCAGCCATGCGTTCGCTGGCACGCCCCGCACTCGCTCCGCACAGCCCCGACAATTCGTTACGACACTAAGGACTTGTGCATAAATTACTGACCCTTCTTTGTGCCGATCCATCGTGCCTGGCCGCGTTGCTCGTCAGTCACATCCCGACGGGTATGCGCCTTCCTCGCGCCTTGCCATTCACGCGGCTCGACCCAAATATTGGGTCAGTAATTCATTTACAAGTCCTAAGGCTAACCCAACCGTGTTTTTGGTGCAGCGGAGGCCCCAGGTCATCGCTGCGAGAGCTATAGTCCACGGGTGACCCTACCTGCGGAACGGATCGTCGCTGGCGTTGTGCTTTCTGAGCGCGTATCGGCTGGCGTGTACGGCGTGTTATTTCGAGCCCAATATCAAGGCCAACGCGATGTGCGCGCGTTGTTGATCGATACCCGCTTACTCGACGAGAATTCGTTTCGGGCCACGCTTTCCGACGAGCGGGCCATGGCTTTGTTAACCGAACTGGCGCATCCCACCATCCTACCGATTTTGGCAGTTGAGTCCGAGGGCGCCGATATGATCGTGGTGACGCGCGGCCTTGGTCGCTACGTCACAGTCTATGACATGTTGAGTCAGGCGCGTGCGCGCGGCGACAAGCTTGCCACCGACGTGGCATTGGCTATCGCCACAGCGGTGGTACATGGCTTGGCCACTGCGCACCGTCATGGCATTGTCCACGGCGGAATTCACCCGCGCAGCGTGTTAATCGATCAAGCTGGCGGAGTTCACATTACTGATTTTGCGGTTGGCCGTGCGCTTACCACCGCGGTCGCACGCGGTGCCGATGCGGCGCTGTGGCGAGGCCTTTCGGGGTTCTTGGCACCCGAGCTTGTGCTCGGCGATGAGCCGTCGCCAGCGACGGACGTGTTTGCAGCGGGCGCGATGTTGGGCTGTTTGCTCACCGGTGACCTGCCCGTCACTGAAGCGAGCGTGTTGCCGGACGATGCCTTGGGCGAATTGTGTCGACGTACGATGGCTTCAGATCTTGGCCAGCGCCCGACCAGTGGCGAAGCGGTTGCGGGGTTGCTGCGTGCCGCCGTGTTCGCGTCGGGGGTTACGCTGGCTGATGGTGCTGCGATTGCGCGGGCGGCCGGGTTGGTGCGCAACGACAAAAACTTTGACGACGACACCGAGAGTTTACTTGAGTCACTTGGTGATGTTGCGCAAAAAGCGCCGATGCGTCCGAGTATTGAAATGCGTGCGGAAGCCGAGCTGCTCAACCGCGCGAGTGGTTCGGGCTCATCCCTTGCGGTGCAACCGGCCCCGCCATCACGCAAGCCGTCGGATACCGGCGGCTTGGACGCACTGCTGAGTGATTTAGCTGCCCCAGCCCCGGCGGCTGCGGCGGCGCGAGGCCCATCGCCCGCCGCGCCGGTGCCCGTGACCACTGCCAGGTCGGCGCCCGCGCCCGCGTCATTCGAACCAGCTCGCGGATCGTCGCCCGGCCCATTTGCAGGGGCATCAAGTTCGTCGGTGTCGTCGTCGGTGTCGTCGTCGGGCTCGAGCCGCGACACCAGCGGCCTTGATGCATTGCTCACCGACTTACGCGATAGCGCGACCGGCAGTGCGGATCCAACACTGGACGAAACCTTGCACAGCCCGCAGCAGTCGGCTGGACAACATTTGACCCTCGAAGGCGGGGACGACGAAGCAACCACGCTTCAGCCAATGCCGTTGCGTGAGCCTCCAGCGTCGCGAGACGTGACCCGGATCGGCGCAAGTACGGAAACCGCAGCGTTAAACGCGTTGATGAGTTTAAGTATGGATACCTCGGCGACGGAGGTGGTTGCACCGCCAACCGCGCCGGTAGCCGCGGCGCGACCTGCCGTGAAAGCCGCGGCGGCGGTACCTGCAACCAAAATAGCCGTTGCTGCGGTCACCGCGAGCGCCAGCAAGCCGGTTGTGGCTGGCAAATCGCCAGAGCCTGGAAAACAATCTAGGCAACAACCCAGCCAACCGCGTGCGGCCGCGTCGGCCTTGCCGGTGCCCAACACGCAGGTTAAACGAAATCCGTTATTCGACGATGCGGGCGGTGATCCCACCGAGCGTGAAGCGCCGCGCAATCCTGGCAAGCTGCGTCGGGCGGCCCCGATTGCGGAACCCTCGCCGTTCAGTGTTGATACGCCGAGGTTGACGCGCAGCACCTGGTGGATCTGGGTAGTGATGATGGTCGTAGTGGCGGTCGGCGCGGTATTTTTGTATCAACGGCAAGAGCAAAAAGCCTTAGAAAACCAACAGCGTCGCGAGGCTGAAATTCGACGTGCTGAAGAATTGTCGAAGCAAGCGGCTGATGCGTTGCCCACGCCCGGTAGGGTACGGATGCGCAGCAAGCCTGGCAGTGCCGGGGTTTGGTTGTCGTTGGGGCGAACCCCGCTGGATTCTTTTCCGTTGTCGTCGTCGACGCTGCATGAGTTGCGGGTTGAACTCGATGGTTTTGAATCGGCCGATACGCAGGTGCTGCCGGGCAATTGGACCGGCACCGGCGACGAACGCAAAGCGCTCATCGCCTTGTCGATGCGCCCAGGCACCACGAAGTTACCGGCCACGCCACCCGAGCCTGTCGCAGCGAAGGGCTACACCGCCGGGCGCGGCCCGATTCACGTGGAAACCACGCCTTCGGGTGCCCAAGTTTGGTTGTATGTCGGCGTGTCCGACAATATGGAGCTCGGTGGCATTCAAACCGGCAAAGAATATGAGTTTTTGCTGACCAAAGACGGTTTTTTGCCTGGTCACGGCAAGGTCCTCGTCGAAGATTGGCAAGACGACGTCGGCAAAAAAGAAGTAGTTGAAAAGACGATTGAGTTGGTGCCGGTGCCGGAGGGGGCGGGCAAAGCGCCGTGACCAAAGAACGCAATTTGCAAATTCGCTGTGCGACGTGGAGTCAGGTCGAAGCGTTTTATACGCGCAAGTTGCGGCGCGGCAATTTGTTGTCAGTCAAGGTTGCGTTTGCCGTCAGCGCCGGCATGCCGATTACGATTGGCATCGAGATGCCGACCGGTATTGTGCTAGCGATTGGCGGCATTGTCCGGCGGGTATCCGAAGTAGCTGGTGAATCTCGCACCTGGATTGAAATCGAATTGGTTGGGCTCACCGAGGAGACGCTGGTGCGGCTCAAGCGCATGGTTGCGCAGGGCGAAGCTGAAAGTGCGGCGGTGCCGACGGTTGACGTATTGGAAATCGATGCCGAATTGCCACCTTTGCCCGAGCATGCGTTTGCAGGCGTTGAATTGGCCGCGGACTCTAGTGCTGATGAACGCACTAGGTTTGTGGAACTAAGTGCGCAATTGCGACGGTTTCGAACGTTGGCGGTGCACGAATTGCTGGGGGTCGGTATTGATGCCTCGGCGCAGCAAGTGCGAGGTGGTTGGCGGGTTTTGGTGCGACGGTTTCACCCCGATTCGGTGGCGCGGTTTCGCTCACCGGCAGTGACGCACTTGGCCGAAGAAATTAACATTTTGATTAACCGCGCCTATGATCGTATGCGCCACTTGTTGGTCGAACAGGGTCGCGGTGCCATTTTTGGTTCAACGGTAGTCGCACCACACGGCTGGTTGGTCGGCTTTGAGGACCTTTCGACCAGTGAACCTGCGGCACCGCGGCCACGCACGCGTAGCGGTCGCGTTGTCCCTGCTACTTTCGTAGCGCCCACCGGCGCAGCAGGCGCAGCGATGGGGGGTGTCACCGGCGCATCGTCACCACTGTCGATTGCCGCGGCACAAGACGGCGGCTCGTTCGAAGTGCGCGCCCGCAGTTTACTCGCTGCTGGCGACGCTGATGGTGCCAAGGAAATGCTGGCCATGCTGCTCGTGGTTTACCCTCGCAGTCGAACGTTGCGGTCACTGTATTATTTGGCGAGCGCACTAGTGGCCTTGGCTACCGACCAAGCCATGTTAGCGATTTCACAGCTCGAAGCTGCGCTGGTTCATGATGAACACTGTCGCGAAGCGCAGCAATTGTTGGACTACCTGCAACGGCAGCAACCGGTTGATACCAATGTCCTGGCGGAAGTTTTTGGAGCCTACGGATGACGCGTGCAGTTGGTATCGATCTCGGGACGTCGAACTCGGCGGTTGCTGTAATTGACAGCGATGGTCGTCCACGCATTCTAACGACCGCGACCGGCGCAACTACCTTGCCGTCGGTGGTGTGGTTTTCTCCGGACGGGCCCAGGATCGGCGATGCGGCATTGCCGGGCTTTGACGAGAGCCCTGATCTAACGATATTTGGTGCCAAGCGGTTGCTTGGTCGGCGCTTTGATCACCCCGAAGTGAGGCGGCTCGCGCGCATGTTGCCGTACGAACTGGTTGCGGCGCCAAACGGTGACACATGGATCGCGCTTCAGGGTGGGCGCACCGTTGCCCCCGAGGAAGTTTCAGCGCTAATTCTCAATGAACTACGGGCCATGGCGACTCGTTTTTTCGGTGAGCCCATCGTCGATGCGGTTATTACCGTGCCGGCCTGGTTTGACGCGTCGGCGCGGCAGGCAACCAAAGACGCGGCAACGATTGCGGGGCTCAATGTCCGACGCCTGTTGAGCGAGCCTATTGCGGCAGCGCTGGGCTACGGTGCGCACCGTGGCGAGCAACGGCGTTACGCTGTGTGCGACTTGGGTGGCGGCACGTTTGACGTCGCCATCGTCGACGTCGAGGACGGAATCTTTGAAGTGCTGTCGACGACGGGGGATGCATTTTTGGGTGGCGATGATTTCGATCGAGCGTTGGTCGAGCATTTGGCGCGAGATGTGCGGCGGTTGCGTAGCTATGACATCAGTTCAGATCCAACCGCCGTGGATCGTTTACGCATCGCTGCGAAAAACGCCAAGCATGTATTGTCGACGCTGGAGCAGACGACAATTTCGGTGTCGAAGCTTGCCGAACTGCCGTCGGGCAAGGCCATCGACTACGAGCGCACGGTCACTAAACTCGAGCTGGAAGCGTGGACGGCACCGTTGCTGCAGCGCTTGGTCGGGCCATGTCAAGAAGCGTTGCAACGGGCTTCGCGCGGCCGCGATCAAGTTGATCAAGTGCTGTTGGTTGGAGGGATGTCGCGCATGGGTGCGGTGCACGCAACCTTGGCCGAAGTTTTTGGTCAAATGCCGACGCCGGTGCCCAATCCCGACGAGGTCGTGGCTGTGGGTGCGGCATTGGAAGTCGCCCGCCTCGAAGGCCTCATCGATGGTGTGCTGATGATTGATGTTTGCGCACGTGGCATTGCGGTCTCCATTGCCAATGGACCGTGCGAGCCGGTAATCGCGATGAACTCGGTGTTGCCGACCCGCGAATATCGCGCCTTGCTCACCCACGTCGACGAACAAACCCGCATCGAATTTGATCTGTGGGAAGGCGAGGCGGTTGAGCCATCACTCAATCGTTTGTTAGGTCGTTATGCTACGCCGGAACTGCCTCGGGCTGCGGCCGGCGATGTGTTGGTGGTGCTTGAAGTGACGCTCGATTCCGATGGCACGATTCGGTTGGCCGCCAGCGAATTAATTTCTGGCGAGCGCTTGATGGTTGAACAGCTGATGCACAGCGGCTTGGCACGCTCAGAAGTGGGGCGGCTAGCGCGGACGTTTCGTGAAGGTCGCGAGATTTTACGTTAACCCACGTGTCGCAAGTTGCCGAGGTGTCCGCGTGGCTTGGTAGCTGCTTTTGCACCAGGATTTTGTTCATCTTGTAGACGCTGACACTTGCGCGGCCAGACTAGTTTTGCGTCGCGGTCGTAACTACGTATGGTTCAAGACAGATTGTCTCGCCTTGCATCTCCCCACCGACGCCCTCGACGACACGTCGCCGGCATTCAACCCACCGCCTTACTCGCGCGAGCTGCAAACACAGGACGTTGCCACTGCTGGTCACGTAAGCGCATCAGATCGAAATTCTTAAACTGTTCAATCGGCTCGATAGCGCCCACTCGGACTCGGCCCTCCGCGCTCGGGCCACCGCGCTCGACCATCGCGCTCGACCATCGCAACGGTCGGGTCCCGTCCCCAGCATGCGCTGGGTTCGCTCCAAGTTGGGCCGATCAAGGTCGCCGTGCCGCCATCAGCATTGTGATTACTCTGCGTGAGGGCGCCGCGTATCTTGCCCATCGTGGAGCGAACCCGGCGCACGCTGCGAGCGCGGACAGTTCGCCGTTTCGTCGTCGCTGCGACGACATTGCACATGCGTCCGCGTTTGAAGTCGAAGCAGTGCTCGACGTTGCGAGTTGCAGCGGTTTCGATGGCGTCAACCATCGCGCGGCCCGTGCCCTGGGAGGGCGGATTGCGGCGATGACCACGGCTTTGGTGCGCTGGCGGTAGCCCCGGTGTCCGTCGTCGCTGGTCGGACGTCCGTGGTCCGAGTAAGCAATCAAGATCACTGCGGGTTTCGTGCGATTGGGCTTACGTGACTGGCATTGGGAACGGCCCTTGTACAATCGAGGCTAACCAGCAGCGTGCACGCCTGGTCACAGTGATGCTGGTTAGCGAATGAT
>JAGPDK010000328.1 GCA_018057605.1 Kofleriaceae bacterium
CACCATGGTGACTTTCATGGTGAGTTTGAGCAGTGGCCAGACCTGGTCTTTGGCGCCGCTGCCGATGGCTTGACCAGCAAGAATCGACCCCGCCGAGGCAATGCCAAACGCTGGCATAAATGAAAGTGAATTGATGCTCATCACTGCGTTGAATGCTGCGAGCGAGGTGGTGCCTAAGTCTGACATCACGACATTGATGAACATTTGAAATGCTGCGAACTCCATCATCCAGTTGATGCCGTTGGGCATGCCGAACCGCAACATCCGTTTGAATTCGCCCAGGCGCAGGACTACGCGGTCGGTGGTGCCGGCGGCCCGCGCAGTTGCTCCAGCGCGTCGACGGTCGCGCAAAAATAGCCAGAAGACAAAAGCGAAAGCGGCGGCGCTTGCCATCACGCTCGACAACGCCGCGCCGCGCACGCCCAAGGCTGGTGCGCCGAGGTTGCCGTCGATAAAGATCCAGTTGGTGACGATATTGACCACCATGCTGATGACACCGGCGGCCATCGAAACCCAGGTGCGGCCGAGGCCACCGTAATAATTGTTGATAGCTTCGACGCCAACCATCACGCCAAGTGCGGCCATGCGCACTTGCATGTAGTCGGTCATTTCGCCACGCACAGCGTCGGTGTAGCGAAACAGTCCGAGCGCCGGACCAATGATGGGCAGTGCTAGTAGCGACAACAAACCCGCGAACAGCGCCAGCAACAAACCGTACCAGCCGTAGCGCGCCGCTTCACCACGGCGGCCGCTGCCTTCAAGTTGCGCCACAAAGCTGGAGACAATAAACGCCACGCCAAGCGGCAGCATGATCACGCCGTAGCAGTTCAACGCGCCGGTGCCAGTCGCGACAATGGCATCGGTGCCGAGATGATGCACTTGATAGGTGTCGGCAAAGCCATCCACGGCTTGGGTGGCCCGCGCGATAATCATGGGCCCGGCCAATGCCAACAACGCGCGCACCGACGGTGCGGCCGAGGTTGGTGCCGACGTTACGGCTGATGAATCTGCGGCGGTCATGCGGGTGCGGTGTGCCGGAAAATCTAGCGTGACGCAACCGTCGATAGGATGTTTCGACCGACGCTATTGGCTGGGCAAGCGCAGCGTTGCCGCATCGATGCCGAGCTCCGCGCACAATGGGCCAAGCAACGCCGGATCGGTACCACGCCAATGCAGGTCGTCAAAGGTGTGTGGCAGCGGGCAGTCATAACGCAACGTTGCAAGCGTGCGGTACAGCACAGCGTCGGCGCGTTGGCTGCGTAGGGCCGCGGCGAGCTTGTCGGCGCCGCGAACTTTGACCGCCCAATCGGCTGCTTGATCGGGAATTTGGTCGAGATGTTGGTAGTGCGCCAATACTGTTGCGGCGGATTTTGCACCCCAGCCGGGCAGGCCTGGGATGCCATCGGCAGTGTCGCCAACTAACGCAAGGTAGTCGGGAATCGACGCTGGGCCGACGCCGAATTTGCTGCGCACGCCGGCATCATCGAGCGCGATTGCGCGATGGCGGTCAAACGCTTGAATGCGATCACCGACGACACATTGGGCCAAATCTTTGTCGGGCGACGTTGCAAACACTGTGGTTACCCGAACGTCGGCAGCGCAGCGGGCCGCCATCGTCGCGAGCGCATCGTCGGCTTCGAAGTCGATCATCGGCCACACCACCAGGCCCAAGGCAGCGGCGCCACGCTCGGCCAGTGCAAATTGCGCGTACAACTCGGGGTCGATGCCTTCGCTGGTTTTGTACCCTGCGAACAACTGGTTGCGAAAACATTCAATGACGTGATCGAAGGCAATGCCAGCGTGGGTTACTTCACCAGTGCGTAGCCATGCCGCAAGCGAGCGTGTTAAGGCCCGTGCAGCCCCAACGGGCTGGTCGTTGACCGTCGCTGGCGGAGCGCCAAAATAGCCGCGAAACAGTTCATATGTGCCGTCGATCAAATACACCTGCATGGGTTGTTTGTAACATTGTTCGCCGAGCGCAAGCATGGGTGCGACACCGGGTGTAAACCTCGCCGTGGCAGTGCTAGCGGGTGCCAGTAAGCAAGCCGCACACGACGGCGCAGGGCCGGTTACCGTCGCTGCATGAACACACGAACATTGTCAGTCGCAGCCATGACATTTATCTTTGCGGCAATCGCTGCGTCGGTCGCTCCAGCATGGGCGCAACCAGCGAATACGCCGCCGTTTGCAATGGCGCCGACAACCACGCGGCCCATCCAAAACAAAACAGCCAAGCGCCAGGTATGGACAGCGATCGGCCTATCGATAGGGACGTTGTGGGCTGGCGCGATCGCCGGTGGGCTAGGTGAGAATGCAACAACGCCGTGGGTGCGTAACGCAACCGGCGGTTTTGCGACGGCGGCGACTGTGCTGGGGCCTTCCATTGGTCAGTGGTACGCCGGCCAAACCATCACGCCAGGGTTGGCCATGCGCCTCGGGGCTGTCGCTGGTGTGGTGGGGCTCGCGGTCTACGATCCGCACTTAGATCATGTTGGCACCTTGTTCGGTATCGTCGGTGCGGTTGCTTTATTTCAAACCGGCTTGGTCTGGGACATCGTCACCTTGCCGCGCGCGGTGCGGCGCATGAACCGCGAACATGGGTTGGCACTGACGCCGATGGCCAGTAACAGCGCCACTGGGCTTGCGTTGGCTGGGCGATTTTAGGTGATACTGCAAGCATGCGTAGGTCTAGTTTCAACGTTGCGTGGCTCATCCTTGCCGCAACCGGGTGCAGTTCTCCAACGTCGCCGAAAGTCTCCATGCAAACCGCTAGCCATCCACGCGCACCATCGCCAATCGCAGCCGCGGCTGGGGTCGATAATTCAACGTTGCAGCACTTGTTAGTTGAGCATTGGGACCATGTCATGGCGGTATCGCCAACCTGGGCCACCCAGTTGGGCGATCATCGTTTTGACGACCAAATTGAAGTCCGCACAGCGACGGCGATGACGGCATTGCGGGTGGCTCGCAATAGCTATCTTGCGCGCGCCAATACCATCGACAGTAGCGTGCTCAACGCCCGTGATCAGGTTACTTTGGCGCTATTCAAGTTAGACCTTGAAGCGTCGATCGCCAGCGATGCCTGTCGCTTCGAAGAATGGAAGGTTGCCGCTGGTGGCGGGAGCTTGCTCGGCGAATTTTCGTACATGGTGGAAGCGCATCCACGGACCTCGTTGCAAGATGCGCGCAACTTGCTGGCGCGGGTGGCCAAAGTTGCCGGTGCCATTGACGACGAAATTGCTAATTTACGGCGCGGCCTTGCCGCCGGTCGCATTGCTGGCAAACAATCGATTGAGCGGGCGTTGGCGCAGCTCGATCAAGCGCTGCAAGCGGATGACGCCCATGCCCCGCTTGTCGACGGTCTGACCGCGCCGTTTGCCGACGAAGCAACCTGGCCGGCCGGCGAGCGCGCCCGACTCAGTGCGGCCTATGAAACGGCAGTGCTGCAAAGCGTGCGGCCGGCGTTGCAGCGCTTGCGGGCGTTGTTTGCGAATGATTTGCTGCCCAAGGCACGGGTCGAAAAAGAAGGCTTAGCCGGTTTGTCCGACGGTGACGTCTGTTATCAAGCGCAGATTCTCAATCATGTTGGAGTGACCATGGATGCTCGCGCAGTGCATCAAATTGGGCTCGACAGCATCGCGCAAACCGACGCGCAAATTGCCGCGCTCGGTAAAAAATTGTTTGGCGTCGTCGATTTAGCTACCACCATCAAACATCTGCGCACCGATCCGGCGCTGTACTTCAAAACCGCAGCCGAGATTACCGCGGCGGCTGGCACGGCGCTGGCGCGGGCCAAAGCGGCCATCCCAGCGTATTTTCAAACCTTGCCCAAAGCCGATTGTGTGATGGCGGTGATTCCTGACTATGAAGCGCCGACCACAACCATTGCGTACTATCGCCAGCCTCGGCCCGACGGCAGCAAGCCCGGCGAGTATTTCATCAATACCTACAAACCCGAGGTGCGCGCGCGATTCGAAATGGAAGCGCTCACCTGGCACGAATCGATTCCGGGTCATCATCTGCAAATTGCCATCGCGCAAGAACTCGGTGAGTTGCCAGCGTTCCGCAAATTTGGCGGATCAACGGCGTACGTCGAAGGGTGGGCGCTTTATACCGAGCGGTTGGCCGAAGAAATGGGCTTATACAGCGGGGATCTCGACCGGCTGGGCATGTTGTCTTTTGATTCGTGGCGCTCGGCTCGGTTGGTGGTCGATACCGGGCTGCATGCGATGGGCTGGACCCGTCACCAAGCCGAGCAATTTATGCGCGAACACACCGCGCTGACCGAAACCAATATCGTCAATGAAGTGGATCGATACATTGGTTGGCCGGGTCAAGCGCTCGGTTACAAACTTGGCCAACGCAAAATCCTGCAACTGCGTGAGCGTGCGCAATCCGCGTTAGGGCAACGTTTTAGCTTACCTGCATTTCATGAAGTGGTGCTTGGCGCTGGCGCGGTGACCTTGCCGGTACTTGAAGCCCGGATCGATGCGTGGCTCGCCGCATTGAGTGCGTCTGTGAGTACGCGCCCCGCTTCACCCACCGGTGCGGTCAAATCAAACTAGGAGTTCGGGTATGTCTTGGACCACAAGTGTTGCAGTGGTTGCGTCGCTCGGTGCTCAGCTTATGAGCTTGGGTTGTAGTTCATCGCCGATTGCGCAGTCGCGCCCGGCGGCAACGACCCCTGGTCATAAGATCGACGACGTTAGCGTTGCCGAGGCGCCCGTTGCCGAACCTGAGGTAACTCCGGAAACGTATTGTGCCGACGTTGCTCGGCTGATGGACGAAAAGTGCGAAGCCCTCAACATTGCGCCCGAAGATCAAGATAAAGCGTTGTGTGTCGAAGGCGTGCGCCGGGCCTTGTATGACCGGACCGACGACGCTGCTGAAGTTGCCAATACGTTTGGGCGTTGTATGCGGCATCATTGTGATGCGGCTGTGGCATGCATCGCGCAGGCTCGTGCGGGGTGGGAACGGCCCGCGCAGCGTCGGCGCAGTTGCGAAGACGCCGATACCTCGGGCGCTGTTGCGCTCGATGCCAAACAATGGGCCGCTCGCACGGGTGCGCAGGCCAAGCGTTATTCCGACGTGATCACAACCGCGGCCCGGCCGATTGAAGTGTGTGAACTTGAGGGGCAGCTCGGCTGGTTGATGGCCATGCGTTGTGACGATGACAGCCAGCCCTTTCATTCCATGGCCGAAGCCCACATCGCGCGGGTCCGCAATATCGGCGCCGCCGGGCGCTGTAACTCGATCGTCGACTTGTACCAGGTCACCTGTCCCGAAAAAGCGTACGACGTGTACATGGATCTGTACATGTGCCCGGCGCAGTAGGTGCTGCGCGAGCGCCTGCCTTCTTGATTCAGGCCATGGTTTCTACGCTTTGGCGCTTGGCCGTGAATTTACCAGCTGATACCACCGCGCTAAATGGGGATGGTTAACCGGATCAATGCGGATGTTCGATGGTTTGCCAAAATCGATGGCGCACAACAACGTGATGTCAGCGACGGTAAAGCGCTCACCCGCGATATATGTGCGTAGGCCAAGTTCGTGATTGAACCAGGCCATACGCTCGGCTACGACCTTGCGCATGATTTCGCCAAATTCGGGGGCCTGGGCGATGCGTCCGACCCAAAATGGATTGGTGTTGCGAAACACTTGGCCAATCGGGTAGAGCATTTCCAGTTCGGCGTGGCGATTCCATTGCTCGATCTGTGCGCGTTCCCACGGATCGGCGCCAAATAGATTCGGTTCAGGATGGAGCTCCTCGATGTAGCGGCAAATCGCCATCGACTCGCGCAGAATCCGGCCGTCGGCTAGTTCCAGCACCGGCAGCAAGGCGAAGGGGTTTTTAGTGCGAAACTCCGCGGTTTGATGCGCACCGCTGGCGATGAGAATTTCGATGGTTTCAAACTCCACCGCTTTTTCAGCGAAGAAGATTCGTACCCGGCGTGGATTAGGGGCCCGCGGATCTTGGTAAAGCAGCATGAGCGCAGTGTATGCGGATTCGGTAGGCTGTGCGCAAGCCCGGTGATTTGTCGAGGTGATTTGCGGTGTGCAATCGGCCGAAACACGACATTTCATTCAAGATCTCGTACAATTTGGCGCATATGAGGATTAGCGTAGCTTCGTTGTTGTTTGTGGTGCTGGTCGGTGGCGCGGCGTGTAAGAGCAAAACTGCTGGAATCGATGAGAAAACTCAAAAAGACTTAGCGGCACGACGCGATATTCTGCTTGCGACGCGCAAAAAATTGTCTGACGACAAAGTTAAAATTGAAGCCGAAATTAAAAGTGTGGAGGCCAGCGGTGGCGATGCCAGCGGCCTCAAGAAGCAATTATCGGACGTAACCGAGCAACAAAGTGAAATGTTGGCAGGGCAAATCAGCGAGTTGTCGGCCAAGGTCGATGGCATTGCACGCGCCGGTGTCGGCGGTGGCGGCGATGCGCAGTCGAATGCAGCATTACAAGCTGAAGTGACGCGGCTCGAAGGGCTCATCACCAAGCTCGAAGCTGCGATGCGTGCAGGCAACAGCGGCGGCGGCGAAGTCGATACCAAGTTGTTGGCGCAGATGACGGCACTTAGCGAAAAGTGCGGTAACTCGGCGGGGCCGGCGGTGGTGGTGCAAGCCGCTGCGCCAAAAGGCGCCAACTATACCCGTGCGGAAGTGGAGCCTTTGTTGTCACGGGCGCGTGCTAACATGAGCAAAAAGGGTTTGATG
>JAGPDK010000329.1 GCA_018057605.1 Kofleriaceae bacterium
CGCGCGAAGCCTCGCCGCCCACCCGCCACGCCATGTTTGGCCTCCGGCCGCGTGTGGCCTGCCGCAGTCAGTGGGCGCGCATCGCCACGCTGCAACGCAATACCGCGTTCGAGCACGCCCACGCCGCCGCCCGGCAACGCTTGTTGCGGGGCGAAGTCGCCAACTTTCCGCTCGGCACCGTCGCCATGCGCGCCCTCATCGGACCGGTGCGCGAGCCCGAGGGGCCACCCTTGATCAACGTGTTTGCGTAGCTTGCCGACGTAAGTTGAACAGTCGCCGATCCGTGGTTGCTCACGCTGCCGTCGTAGTTCCTTGAAATTTCGACTGCTTCACCATCTCGCCGCGCACTGCGGCCGTTCGTCATTTTCGGACACGACGCAGGCCCTGCGTTGCTACAGCCTGCGGGGTAACCTGCAGCTGCGGTTTTGCTGAACTTACCGCCGCTTGACAGGCATACGTGCCTTGCCGAAAACAAACCCCGGTCGGGATCCGCGGGTCGGGATCCGCGGGCCCTGCGTTGCTACAGCCTGCGGGGTAACCTGCAGCTGCGGTTTTGCTGAACTTACCGCCGCTTGACAGGCATACGTGCCTTGCCGAAAACAAACCCCGGTCGGGATCCGAGGATCCGAGGGATCCGCGGATCCGCCGGGATCCGCCGCCTTCCCTTCCTCCGTCAGGTCCGCTAGATTCGAGCGCGATGCGAACCTGCCTAATCCTCGCAATCCTCGTGGCGTGCAAGGCTGGGCCAACGCCAACCCGCGCTACACCGCCAACCGCCGCGCCCGCCCTTGGCGAGCCACTCGCAAAGAAGCTCGCGGGGCCGTTCAAGGACCTTGATGCGTACTGCGCGACGCTCGCGAAGAAGTCCGACGAAGACTGCGAACGCGTGCCAGTCCGCAGCCAGTGGCCATTCCTCGGGGCCGAGCTGATCTACCGGGTGGTCGAGCACGGCGACTTCGGCTGCGCGCTGGGTCTGCAGACCGCGACGGGTTGGTACGTCTCACTGCCGGGCGAGTGGATCTGCCGCGAACCTAGCTACCGCGAGATGACGGGAGTCACGATCGAGTACGTGGACGTGGACCAGGGGCTGACTGCCGTCCATGTCGACGTTCACTGGGCCACCAAGGGGCCGTATCGGGGCGACGGCGACGCGGAGGCCGACTACCGGTACACGAGCCTGTGCGGGATCGTCGGGGACGTGCCCGCGTGCACCTCGATGTTTCAAAGCCGGTGCGAATACGTCGGGTCGTACAACGAGTGCGGTGAGGACGCGACGGCGACGGTCTGGAAGATCGAAGGCAACACGGTCACGTTCAACCGTCGAACGGAGCAAACCCCGGCGGGAAGACATCTCCTGTTGCCGGCGGCACCGCCCGAGCCCGCGGACGACTGACCACGAGCCGTCGGGCGCGCCGCTCACGAGCCGCGGTCGAAGATCGGGGAGGCCGTTCGCCTCGCGCCGGGCGAAAGCCCCAGACCGACACCGACGAGCGCGTACGGCCGCACCAGCTTTGCATATTCTGAATCGCTCAACGCGATATCGGCGACGGCGAGTCCCGAGATTGCACCGGTGTTCCAGCGAAATTGCAGCGGCGATAGCTCCGTGCTGCGTGACCAGGTGGCGCTGTCGTGCCACTCCACGCTGCCACCCACGGAGAAGTTTGAATGAATGCGCCGCATCACGATTGCCAGTAGGCCGCTGCTGATCCCCGCGCCGTCGGTTAGCCCGTCCTGGTGGTATTGGAAATTGCGCAAATTGTCGATGAAGGCATCGTTGCGCTCGCCGCCGATTTGCAACCCAAGCAGGACGGTGGTGGTAGGTGTGTACGGAAACCGGACATTGCCTTTGCTGGTGCTGGCGGCGAATGCGATCCGTTCGCACCGTGCCACATCGATCTCGGTTACGGTTGCGGCGGTGGCGGTGATCGGGCAACTGTGCATTTGCTCGCCGTCGCGGACGATGATGCGATATTGGCCCGGCGCGACGGCGATGCGAATCGGTGTGCCGCGGGCTTTTTCGAGTTCGGCAATCACCGAGCGCGAACGCACATGTTCGACCATGGCATGGCCTTTAAGGGTTTTGGGAAACGCGACTTTGGCCGTAGCCGGCTGTGGAAATGACAGTGGAATCTCTCCATGGCCTTTGAGGTCAACTTCGAGGGTGACGTGCTGGCCACCAACGGCGGTTGGCGCGGTCGCGAGTAACGTTTGATTGTAGGCATAGCGATAGCCCTCATCGACCGAGACCCGGCCGTCGTGATTGCTGTCGGCTGCGCCACGCATACCGACCAGCAAGTGGTGGGTGAAATACGATGAACGCAGATTTTCGGATTCTTGTGAAAGCTCACTACCCGTTGAGGACGCCAACACCGCAATGCCGGTAGCGTCGAGTCGGCTCCGTGAATTGATCGAAAAGTCGGCGGCGGCGGTGGCACCTTTAATTCGCGAAAATGCACCGCTTGGACAGGCGTCGAGCACCACCACTGTCAATTTGCTGGGCAGCCCGGTGAGTCGAGCGCGCAGTTCGTCGAGGCGGAATTCGTTGTCGCCGAGGTTAAGCGCGGTGGCTTTGGCATGACCAGAATAGTGAAATAGGACGCGGCTGACCTTGCCGGCCATTTGATCGGCAACGATGCGGGCGGCGACCCGGTCGAGTGCTGCGATCATTTGCGCTGGCGTTGGTTGATTCAGGCGAATAATGTTGTCAGGGCTGTACCCTGACAACTCGGTCAGTACCTCGTGCATCTTGCGCGCATCGTCTTGGGCGTAGCGCAGTGGCGGCTGACCTGGGCCACCGACGTTGGCCCCGATCAGGATTGCGTACTGGCTGGTATCCTCGTTGGTTGTTGCCGGTGTCGATGGTGCGGCCTCAGGCTGCGCGGTCGCTGCGCTGGAGCGCAGTAGCGCGGCGCTGCACAGTGTGGCGACAATACAAATTCCTACGCAAGTTCGCATGTTGGTAGGGTATTGACCCGCAAGCCAGCAAGCGTGGGAACGAAGAACCGCGCACTGGCCGGCTGATTTTGTAACTAGCTATGTTTATGAGAGAAAAATAGAGCTAGCCAAGCTGGAGTTCGGTTAACAAGGCAACATGGCTTGGCCAAAGCGGCGCGATCACACGGATCGTTTCGCCGTTGTGGGTAAACGCGAGGACTTCGGCGTGCAAGAAAAACCCGTCAAAGCCGGGATGGGCGGTGCCGTTGTAGCGCACGTCACCGATGATCGGCGCGCCGGTCAGCGACAGGTGGGCGCGAATCTGATGCATCCGGCCACTGCGGGCGACACAGCGAATGAGCGAGAACTCGCCGACGGTTTTTTCTACGGTGAACTCGGTGTAGGCCGACAAACCCTCGGCGTAATCTGCAACCACATGGTCGCCACGTTGCGTCAACGGTGCGGCACAATCGTTAGCGCCTAAGCGACCGCGCACCACCGCAAGGTACTCTTTGTGCACTTGGCCAGTCGAAAACGCATCGCGCAACGTGCGATACGCGGCCTCGTTGCGGGCGGCGAGCAGGGCACCGCTGGTGCCAATATCGAGCCGATGCACAAGGCCACCGTCGCGGCGGTCGTCGCCGAGCCCTGTGCATTCAGGGTACTTGTGGGCCAAGGCGTTGGCCACGGTGCCGGTTTCACCCGCGCGCAGCGGTTGTGACGGCATGTGCGCCGGCTTGTTGACAACGACAAAATCGGCGCTGGCCAGCAAGACTGTGAGGCGTGCAAACGCAGCTGGATCGGCGATGGGCGCTTCTTCGCTGCGGCTTTGTGGCAAGATCTTGAGATCGACGACGTCGCCGGGTGCGACGAAATCGCCTTTCTTGCCGAGCCTGCCGTTGATACGGATTAGGCTTTCCGCGAACAATTCGGCCAAGCGCTTGCGACCCAAATCGGGGTAATGCTCGGCGATGAGCTTGTCGACACGGCCATCAAAACCTTCGGCGACTGTGATGGATTTAGCTGGCGTTGGCCGCAGCCGCGGCGTCATTACAGGTTGCGTAACCGTGAGATGCTCATCAACAAATTTTTCCACTGCAGCGTCGGGCGTGGGCGACTCTGGTGCTTGCCCAGGCTTCTTCGAGTTCATAGGCCGGGACTGTATCACGATGTGATCGCCATCGACACTATAGCTGAGCCCAGCTTACCTGCAGCCTTGAGCTTTCATCGCGTCGCAAACTTGCATGGCGAGCAAGCAGCGGCCGAACCGCGGAGCATGAACGCGATCGCCACGTACCTATTTGGCCGCGCCGCACGCTGCGCCGCGCTGCCTTGTGAAATCCATGAGGCTGCTGACGCAAGTTGGCGGCCGGGCTAGCTGAAGCTGAAATCTGAAGCAGACAAGGTTCGATAACTGTCTGAAATTGCGTCGGTTCTTGTTGTTTCGCCGACCGCCTGCGCAGCCCAACGATGCGGGTGCAATTGGTCGACCCCCGGTGGCATGGCGAGGTGCGTAATCAAGGTATCAAAAATCGGCGGCGGTCCGGCACCCGGCCACGCTGCATTAAGGTAAGCAAGTTGGGTAACATGGCGGTCAGTCACGAAATTGATGAAGCAACGTTGCGGAGTATGCAACAGGGCGATGTCGCTGCGTTGCGCGCGTTGCTGTTGATGTATCAGGATCGTGTCGTTGCATTGTGTTACGGAATCGCGGGCCATGGCGATGCGGCGGCCGCGCAGGCCGTGGCGCTCGATGTGTTCTTGCTGGTATTTGCCAACCTGAAAAAATTGCCAGGGTTGGGACCTGCGCGGTTGTCGCCGTGGATTTTAACCATTGCAGCACAACGCGCGGTTGCGGTGCAGCGTGCGCAAGTTGCGTCGGCAACGAGTCACGTGCAGTCGGATGCCGCAGCCGCCGAACATGCGGCGTTGTTGCTGCTGCCGCCGCATAGCCTCGCGGCGCGTGCGTGGGGTGCGCACCGCGCAACGCCCGAGTTTGCCGATAACGTGATAGCGGCTGTCGTCCGCGTTGCCGCGGGGCCGGCCGAGGCAACGCCCGTCACCTCGACGGTGGTTGGCATGTTCGCATCGGCGTCGGCGCGACGCGTCAGCGTGATTGTTGCAGCAGCGGCAGTGGCGGCTTTTGCGATTGCAACGCTGCGCTGGGGTGGTGAGCCGCCGCAGCGCCGACCAACGCTGGCCGAGTTGCAGGCCCGGGGCAGTGCTGTGCAGCAACTGCCATTGCCATGTGCAGGGTCTGGCACCGCGATCGTTGCGCGCTCGGCGCTCGCCAGTATGAGCGCACATGAACAAGCGCAACGCGAAGAGATTGCAGCGCTTAAAGCGCAGGTCGTCGCGTTGCAAGCCGAACTTGATTCGAGCAAATCCGTTGACGAAGACACTGGCTATCCGCATCCACGTCCCGAGGTTTTGCAGCGCTGGGCGGCGGAGTGTCACACCCGGTTTGACAACCTAGATGTATCGCAAGAATCGCCGTTGCAAGTCACCAGCGATACCTTCGGATTAACGTCGAGTGAAGTACCTGGCTTCAACGCTGCGCTGCGCGAGGTGCATGCCAATTGGCTGGTGGTGGTACGCGCCGCGTATTTGGAAATTACTGGCGATGCGGTAGGGGTGAAGGTGCTGTCACCGACAGCGATGATTTCGGAAATGAACAATAAAGGCGCAAAAAATGAAATCAATGCGCTGCGTACACGCATTGCCAACGAACGTGCCGGCTTGGTGCCGACGCCTGCGGCCGATGCCGCGATGTCAGCGCTCGAACGCCACTATCGCGCTTATGCCAATTTGGGCGACACCATTGAAACCGCCGTGGCCAAGCGCATCGGGGCCGAACGTGCGCGCGCGGTGCGTGGCAATGGTTGGAATCATCAGACGGAAGCGACCGGCTGCGCGCCGTGATTGCTGCGCGCCGGAGGCGTGAATCGCGCGCGGCTTACTTTTTCGGCGGCGTAGCAGCGGGCGCGAAATGCAACGGATACGAAATGTGGATGAGCCCCGGACCTTTGGGAAATAGCAACGTACGGAATACCTCAGCGACGCATGCGCACAGATTTTCAGCTAGGCCTGTTGCGCTTGCTTCGGTAACTTGACCGTCGGCCGCGATCGAAAACTTCACCACCAGTTTACCTGCGGCCGTGGGTTGGGATTGTAGGGTGGTCGCGTAACAAGCCTGAATATCGGCGCGGTGACGTGCGATGACCCGCTTGATCACCGCGGTATCCAGGCTGCTCGCCGAGGCAGGGGCGGTACTGCCCAATGCGGCCAGCCCGGCCAGCCCGGCCAGCAGCACCGGCGCGGTGCTGCGAACGTTGGCCATCGGCTTGGCGGCTCGGTTACAAGGTTGGATTGCCACGCCTTGCTAGACATCACGGGCGATGCCTTGGTTCCCACTATTGCGCCGAAGCGCACCGCATGATGGAAGTTTGAATGTGCAGTCGTATCGCGGTAGCTTGGAGCTGCACCATGCGACCGTCTAGGCTTTTGGTTGTTGGATTGTTGGCTGGATTGTTGGTCGGATCATCGGTCGGCGCCGCGGGTTTTGCGGCTTGGCAACGTCGGCGGCCGGCCGCACAATCGGCGTTGCCGTTGGCTGCCAGGCCGGCGGTACCGTCAGGCGCCGACCCATCACCTGCGTCGACGGCTTCCACGCTCGCCCAAGCGGCGGTGGCCGCAACCGTGCCGGTGTTGCAAGCCCAAAACGCAACGCTGCGGGCTGAACTGGCCGCGCT
>JAGPDK010000015.1 GCA_018057605.1 Kofleriaceae bacterium
GCCTTGATGTCCTCGCCGCTGCGGGGGCCTGCGCCGTGGTGCAGCCCGGCGGATCCATGCGCGACGACGAGGTCATCGCCGCCGCCAATGAACATAACGTTGCGATGCTGCTTACCGGCATGAGGCACTTCCGGCATTAACTAACCAGCATCGCTTTGACTAAGCGTCAAAGCTGCTGGTTAGCCTCGATCGAACAGGACGTTCCCAATGCTGGTCACTCAAGAAAAAGTAAACAAAATCCGCAGCAATCGGAAGGCCTTACGCGGTACGCAGACGACGGTCCTCGGCCGACGGCCGCGAAGCCTCAACGACCACGCACCAAGACGGTAGTCATCGCCGCAACCCGACCAGCCAAGGCCCGTGCCGCGCGATCCTCAACGCCATCGAGGCCGCAACACTGTGCGATGTCGAGTACTGCGTGGATTTCCCATCGTGGAACGAACCAGCGAACGCTGGGAGCGAGGCCGGTTCGCCGTCTCGCCGTCGCTTCTTCGACATCGCGCATGCCTCGGCTTTCGAGGTCGAAGCAGTGCTCGACATCGCGCGTTGTAGTGGCTTCGATGGCGTCAACGATCGCGCGGCCAGTGCTCTCGCCGGGCGGGTTGCGGCGATGACCACAGCTTTGGTGCGCGGTCGGTAGTTGCGGTGGCCGTCGTCGGAAGTCCGTCGTCGGAGGTCCGAGTAAGCAACCAAAATTACTGAGAGTTTCGTGCGATTGCGTTGAAGTGCCTGGCATTGGAGACGTGCCCGTCCCTTCTGCGCCACATGCAACTGGCACGTCGCCGGCATTCAACCCACTGCGCGTGTATGAGCGCGTTGTTGGGGATCATTCATTGGCCGTTTCTGTTTAAGAGTAGCCGAGAGCCGCGAGGTCCGAGTAAGCAAAGAAGATGGCGGAAAGTGTCGCTACGCTCAACTACGCCACGGCCGGGCACCGAACAGCAACTTGGCGCCCTTGAGCAACATCCGATACGTCGATTCTCGATATGGGTACCACCACAGTTCTTTCGGCAGCGCAACGCGATCGTAGTTTACGTGCCGGGTGCTGCATAAATCGCGCAGGCCTTCGTCGGAATGAGTTTTGCCGATGCCACTTTGTTTGACTCCAGCCCACGGCGTTTCCGGGCATGCGTAGGTGTTGAGCACGTCATTGATCATCACGGTGCCGGCGTCGATGCGTTCGGCCATCGCTTGGGCCCGATCGCGATCCCGTGAAAACACGTACGCTAACAGGCCGAGCGTCGAATCATTAGCGTTCGCGATGGCATCGTCGTCACTATCAACCGCCATGATCGGCAACACCGGGCCAAAGATTTCTTTGTGCATGATGTCCATGGCTTGAGTACAGTTGGTGAGCACCGTCGGCGCATAAAATTGTCCAACCGAACTCACAGTTCCGCCGCATTCAAGTTTCGCACCTTGGGCAATCGCCGATTTTACCAATGCCGCGACGCTGTCAACTTGACGCTGCCAGGCCATGGCGCCAACATCGACCTCAGGCGACGACGCATCGCCTTGGCGCAGCGTACCCGTGAGTTTTACGATACGCTCCACCAGCTCATCGTGAATCGAACGATGAGCGTAGACGCGTTCCACCGACGCACAAACTTGACCACTATTAGCAAAACCGCCCCAAACGATTGCCTGTGCGGCGCGATCAAGATTGGCGTCAGCACAGACGATCGCCGGCGCTTTGCCGCCCAGTTCCAAGGTGCAAGGGATCAAACGCTCGCCGCATGCCGCCGCCACCTTTTTGCCGGTTGCCACCGATCCGGTAAACACACAATAATCGATGCCGCTATCGATCAACGCAGCGCCAACGCTGCCACGGCCGGTCGCAACCGCGAACAAATCGGCAGGAATACCGGCTGCTAGCATAAGCTCTTGGGCTTTGAGCGCGATCAACGGCGTGACCTCCGACGGCTTCAACACCACGGCATTGCCAGCGAGTAGTGCCATCAACGATTCGCCGATCGGAATCGAAAACGGAAAATTCCACGGTGCAATAATGCCGACAACGCCGCGCGGCACATAGTGCAAGTAGCTGGCGCGATGCCGCAACAAGTGCAACGGAATCGGCTTGTGGGCCAGAATCTCGGGCGCACGTTTGGCAAAATACCGCACCAGATTGGCCACGATGACAACTTCGGTCCCCAACGCTTCGAGCCTGGTCTTGCCGACTTCGGCGACGATTAAGTCAATGACTTCGTCGCTGCGCGTCATCAACACATCGGCAAAACGCCCGATGCGCTCACAGCGGACCGGCAACGGCAGCGCGGCCCAGGCCCGTTGCGCCGTACGCGCGCGCGCCACCAACGCCTGGACCTCGGCCGACGACAGCTCGGGCGCAGCGCCCAGCGGCACCCCCGTTGCGGGATTGATACTCACAATTGGACCGGTAGCTGCGGCGGCATTCGACATTCCCATATTCGCAGTGTAACACCGAGCTGTACGCGCAGCACGGTTCCCGGCACCCGTGGCGAGGGTCGGCGACGTACTACGCTGAGCGCTTCCGGAAGTGACCCAGCCGCTTTAACAATTCAAACCACAACACACTCACCACCCCCGCCCCTGCCGCTAACGTGAGATCCGAAGCGTGCAGCGGTGCAAAATGAGCTAACCGTTGCACGGTGGGTACAAAGAGCACGACTGCTAGCAGCACGCTGGTACTTAGCAGCACGTAACGCATGGGCGCATTCGGCACCCGTCGCATCGCCCACACCGATTGGGTCCACGAGCGATTAACCAGAATAATCGCGAGCGAAGCGATCACCATGGTGGTGAAGGTCAACGCCCGCGCGGCATCATCGCTGTGGTCACGCCGAGCTAACAAAAATACACCAACGCAAACCGCGAACACACCCAGCCCTTGCAACAAGGCAAACTTCACCGTGCGGGCAGCAAATAGCTGGGCATCGGCGGCGCGTGGCGGGCGGCGCATGACATCGGCATCGGCGGCTTCACTTTCAAAAATTAGCGTGCACGAAGGATCGATAATTAGTTCGAGGAACACAATGTGGATCGGAAACAACAACAACGGCCAGCTCGCAAAAAACACCGGCAACATCGACAGCCCCGCGATGGGCACATGGACCGCGAGAATAAACGCAATGGCTTTTTGCAGATTGCCAAAAATCCGGCGCCCGAGCCGAACCGCACCAACAATTGAGGCAAAATCGTCGTCGAGCAAGACCAACGCCGCCGCTTCACGTGCCACGTCGGTGCCACGGCCGCCCATCGCAATCCCGATATGCGCGGCCTTGAGCGCCGGGGCATCGTTGACGCCATCCCCGGTCATGGCCACAACCTCGCCATTGGCTTTGAACGCATTGACGATGCGAAGTTTCTGCATCGGCACCACCCGCGCAAACACACTGACGTGGCCGACCCGTGCTTGCAATTCGAGATCACTGAGCGCCTCGAGTTCGGCCCCGGTTGCAACATCAAGCGGTTCAGCCAACCCCGCTTGCCGCGCAATACTCAACGCGGTTGTCGGATTGTCGCCGGTGATCATAACCACCCGCACGCCTGCGGTTTGGCATTCGTCGAGGGCCTGCGGCACCGAGGCCCGCAGCGGATCTTCAAACGCCACCAAGCCGAGGTACTGCAACGTGAGCGCATCCTGCTGCACCGGCAGCGCCGCCGCCGCGACGGCACCATGCGCCACACCAAGTACGCGCAGGCCGCGCGCTGCCAGCATTGCGACCTGCGCCAACATCGCAGCACGCACTTCGCCGTCGAGGCCACATAGCCGCGCGATGGCCTCGGGCGCACCCTTGCTGGCGATGCGCAGTGGTGCCGTATCGGCAATGCGCCAGACCTGCGTCACGGCTAGACATGATGCATCCAACTCATAGGCCCGGACCAATGTCCAAGTTGCGGGTGGCGCCACGGCCGCGGCATCAAGCTGTTGCCCGGCTGCCAGCAGCGCGCGCTCCATCGCATCAAACGGTTCGGCTTTGCTAGCGCGCAAGGCGGTGGCCAGCACGTTGCGCAGCGAATCCGGCACGTCAGGACGAATCGTCGACGGCAAAACCGGCAACGTGTACTCATGCTCAGGATTCGCCAGCACCCGCAGCGTCATCTGATTTTGCGTCAACGTGCCGGTTTTATCGACACACAGCACCGTTGCAGCACCCAACATTTCCACCGCTGGCATGCGTCGAGCCAAGACGTGTTGCCGCGAAATCCGCCACGCACCCAACGCCAGAAATACCGTCAAGACCACCGGAAACTCCTCCGGCAGCACCGCCATCGCCATTGCAATGCCGGCCAACAGCCCTTGTTTCCAAACCGTTGCACTGCCGCCGCGAGTCAGGGCATACACCACGACAACCACTACGCAGGCCACTGCCCCAACCAACGCAAACGTCCGCACCAAGCGCTGGGTTTCTTGTTGCAAACGTGTGTTTGGCGCGGTCACACCAGCCAACGCTTTTCCAATTTTGCCAATTTCAGTACGGGGCCCGGTCGCAACAACTTCGGCCACGCCTTGGCCGCTGGTCACCAGTGTGCCGGAGTACACCGACGCCAAATCGTCGCCGCCGGGTCGCTCCAGCACGCCCAACGCGGCAGGTGCAACCAGCTTTCGACACGCCACGGACTCTCCGGTCAGCAACGATTCATCCGCACTCACGTTACCGCCCCAACGCAACAACGCGTCGGCCGGCACCCGGTCACCTTCGGCCACCACAATAAAATCGCCACGCACAACGTCGCGGCTGGCAATCCGGTGCTGCGCGCCGTCGCGAATGACCAACGCGCGTGGACTCGACAACGCACGCAGCGCAGTCAACGCCTGCTCGGTGCGCCACTGTTGGGTAATGCTGATGCCCAAGACGACGAACACAAATCCCAACAACATCATGGCGTCGGCCGCCTCGCCCATCAGCAAGTACAACGTGCCGGCTGCAAGCAACAACAAGAACATGGGTTCACGCACCACTTCGATCCCAATCGACCACAAGTTGCGCGATTCTTGTTGCGGCAACTCATTGCCACCGTCAGCCGCCAAGCGCGCCCGAGCCTCGCTAGCCGTGAGCCCCGTGAATGAACTCATGGTAACCGTCGCCGCGGCGTCGGCCCGCAACGTCGCCGCAGACCCGTTGGACATGCTGCAACGTAACACTCCAGCGCCGGCCGAAGCGCTTAGAACTTGTAAATGCATCACTGACCCAATATTTGGGTCGAACCACGTGCATGGCAAGGCGCGAGGAAGGCGCACACCCGTCGGTATGTGACTGACGAGCAACGCGGCCAGTCACGCTGGATCGGCACAAAGCAGGGTCAGTAATTTATGCACAAGTCCGTAGGTGCCGCTGCATGTCGTCGCAACAGGCATTTCAAACCATTCGGGCGGCTACACTTCGAAGCGTGGCTTTTGGCCGCTGGCACTAAATTGGCCATCGCGATGACCAAACAAGTTCGCAACTTCAAAGCCGTGATCACCGCCACTGAGCACTTCGTCGATCGAAAGCACGCGCATTTTACCGTCGCTGCCGCGACCAACATGCACCACAATTTCAAACGCGTGAGCAACGATTTCACGAGCCACGGCTTCGGCTAGTTCACCGTGGGTGCGCATCAACAGCGCCACCCGCCCAAGCGCTGCAATGGCACCTTCGCCAGCTACCGCTGCAACTGCGCCATCAACCGAAGCCGCCAAGGCTGTCGCCAGATCAAACGCTTCGGCACCAACGACTTCACCGACGATCAATCGATCGGGGTGCATGCGCACGGCCTTGTTGACAAGTTCAGCCAAGCCAATGTCAGCACTCCGGCCGTCGGCCGGCCGCGCTTCAAGTGCGACCCATTCGTCACGCGCCAACGCCAACTCACTCACTGTCTCAACCGACACAATGCGTTCACCCAAGGCGCTGGCATGCGCAAGCGCTGCCACGACCGAGGTTTTACCCGACGACGGCCCGCCACATACCAGCATATTGCGACGAGCTTTTACGCACATCGCCAGAAAACTAGCCATCGGGGCCGACACCGCACCAGCCGATGTCAATTCCTGCAAGGTGACCGAGCGCGCCATTGGTTTTTTCAAAACCAAACATGGACCACGGCTTGAGATGGGCGGCACGGCGGCAGTCAAGCGTGAGCCATCGCGCAGCCGTACATCTACCAACGGATGTTGCGACAACAGCATCCCGGCTGGGGCCACCAGCCGTTCGATCACCCGATACAGTACGTCGTCCGAAGAAAACGCCTTGTTGGCTCCACGGAATTGGCCATCTTTGCCCACCACTACGCGATCTTTTCGATCAACGATGATTTCATCAATAGAATCATCAGCCAGCAAATCCTCCAATGGCCCAAGGCCGAGGGCTTCATTGATGGTTTCTTTGATCAGCAGATCGTGTTCGATATATGTTGGGACTTCGCCCGACGCTTCGAGTGACTGCACCATGTCAACAATCGCGCGTTCCGCGCGCTGCCACATGTCTTCGTCGGCCAAGCGTTCAACCGGCAGCTTATCGAGATCAAGCTTAACGCGGACCCGCTCCAAAATTGCGGTCTGCAGATCCAGCATCTTGACGGCTTTGGCGTCCAACGGCGGCACCACGACGCCACGGTTTTGCACCATGGGGACAGGCCGCGCATTGACCCGGCGCACCGGCGCCGCGGCTCGCTTGGCCGCCGCCGAACCCACGCTTGGATTTGCCCCAGTGCCAGCCGAGCTTTGCGCAACCGGCGCCGCAGCCACGGGTGTCATGACAGGTGCAGCGACCGGTGGCGCAGCGTAGGTTGGCGCAGGTAGCGGTGGTGCTATCTCAGTAGCTGCCGGTGGCGGAGCCATGGGCGGAGCCATGGGCGGTGCCATGGGCGATGCCATCTGCGGCAATGGCGACGACGACAACGGCGGAATGCCCGATGGCGCCGGCGGCGGCATGGTGCCTGGCGGACGTGGTCGCGGTGCGGCCGTCGGAGGTCCCGGCGGCGCGAGCTTAGGCACGGCATGGGCCACCGGCGGTGCCATCATGGGCGGGGTCACGTTTGGCGCACTGCGCTGCGGTGCCGAGTCAGCTGCAAGCGCTGGTGCTGCAGCACTTTCCGTGGGCCGATTACCGCGCGCTGCTGGTGGTGCCGAGGCATCCATCAAATTACCGGCGGCTTTGTCGATACCAACCGGCGGCGGCGAGGCGACCACCGCCGAAGCGCCATCACCTTCCATATCAGCGCCACTGGCTGCTTCATCAACACCGATGATAAAATCGCCGATGTAAATTTTGTCGCTGTCTTTGACTACGAGGGGACTGGTGATCTTGCGACCATTTACGTACGTGCCGTTCGTGCTTTTCAGATCAACAATAATGAACTTGCTGTCTTTGAGCACGATGCGCGCATGGCGTTTCGAAACGTTACCTTTGGGTAAAACGATATCGTTGCCTTGCACCCGGCCGATGGTAATTTCGGCTTTGCTAAACACCATGCGGCGCTGTTCGCCGCCTTTTTCCTGAATAACGATGGTGAACATGGTCCCCCGGTGCAACTAATCAGGCCCATGACAAAAACTGCCGTGGACGTTGCGAAACGGTACTAAGTATATGACAAGAGGGTCAAGTTCCCGTGCGGATTAACCCGGAACTTATGTTGCGCGGCCATTAACCGGCGCAACAAGTGGCACCGTTGACGGGCTTGGCCCAGCCGGTTTTGCAAACCACAACGCCCAGCCTCCATAGAATGCGGTCACGACTACCAAAATGGTGCCAAACACCGCGAGCCAGGGCGACCGAGCGTTCATGTTTGAATGATACTGTGGGAACACCGTCCCATGCCAACCCACCGGCGGGAAAGAAGAGGCCTCGATGCTCAATAAGCAATTCCATAAACACACGCGGTTACAACGCCTAGTAGCCGTAACCGCAGGGGTTGCGTTGCTCACCGGTGCCGGCCTGTCGCCTGCGCTGGCGGCCCCCAAAAAAGTCAGCGTGAGCGGCGCCAAGAAATACTACTGGTCGATTATTGGGGTGTTCCCCAAAGCCACGGTGGATGCCGCGCTAGCGACGCAACTAAAACCGGTGGTGCTGGCCCAGGTAACCAAGACCTTGGCGGCCCATCCTCAACTAGTCGCCGCGTTGCCCGACAGCATCGACGTCAACAACCCTGAGACATTTAAGCGGATGCTAAGCAAAGCGAAAATCGCCGGGGCCTACACCGTGTCGGTTGACATTTCCGACGCGAGTGAAGAGGTCGTGCCGATCGAAAGCAAACCCGGCGAGCTGCGCCTAGTGGTACGCATGTCCGTGCATTTGCTCGGCGAAGTAATGCCGGATAAGACCATTGGATTTACCGGCGACGGCTCGGCGACCATTCGCGAAGAAATCGGCAAAAAGCTGCGCCCCAATGATCGTGTTTTTGTGTGGGCGGCTGCCGCCGAGGCCGCCGTTGATGACGCGGTTGCCACCGCGATGAAAACGTTGAGCAAGCCAGTCCCTGCTCCACCGCGCGGCAAACCTAAGCGCCGATAGAACCCCGCCGTGTTCGCGCACTATTGCTCATTTCAAGATGCCACGCAACGCGACCATCAACAACTCGCCGACCACGCCTTCGACGCTGTGACCGCCTGGCGCCAGCACCAACAGTTCAACCACGCCGCGTGCCATACCGAGCAATGCAGCCGCAGTTATTTCAGGTTCACAGCGTCGCAGCAGCCCTAATTCGGTGCCGGTTTCCAAGGCCCTTACAAAAAGCGCTCGAATTTCCGCCCAAAACCGACCTAGCCGTTCGGCGGCGTCCGCATCGGGCGTATGCCCGGCTTGCAACAACAGGGTCGCCAATGCGCGATTGCCGGCGACATAATCGATCGTAGCGATCAGTTGCGCCCGCAGCTGCACCTGAGGTGGCGGCGCGTCCGGCGCCGTTACTTCGATCCGATGGATCAGCGTTCGCAGATCCGCCATAGCTTGATCGAGAATCGAAGCAAACACCGCGGCTTTGCTTTGGAAGTACAAATAGAACGTGCCGCGTGCGATCTCGGCGCGCTCAATAATTTGGCCAATCGACGCACCGTGATAACCATGCTCGGCAAACACGATAATGGCCGCATCAAGAATTTGCCGTCGCCGTGCTAGCCGCAACTTATCGGTGCCAGTCGCCGTTGCCGTGCCCGCGCTGCCAGCAATCGCGGCACCGCTGGTTGCGCTGTCTGCATCAATGTCATTCGCCACCCGCGACATCAACCACCTCGCCGCGATTGGTACGCAACAATAGCGCGCTCAATCCCTGAAAACATCTTGCGATAAACCAGGCGTTGGCCAATGATCGCGCCGCCTTCTTCGCAATGGCGTTCGATCTCGGCTTCCAATTCACAGGCAAAGGGTTCGCTGTCAGCGTACATATTGATCTCGTCGTACACGCCATGCGACAGCGACGTGAAGTTGGCCGAGCCAACATCGGCGTAGCGATGATCGATCACCACCACTTTCGAGTGCACCATGCGTGGCAGCAGCACGATCGTCAAGTTATCAGGCGCGCCCGTTAACCGCATCAGCGCGTCACACGTGGCGCGGTTAGTAGAACCCAACACGTCAGCTTTTTCAGCGGTAACCAGCTTCACTTCAACGCCGCGCTGCACCGCTCTTGCGAGCGCCGCGGTAAACCGGCGATCGCCCATGTACGCCATTTCCACGGTGAGCGAAATGTTTGCAGCGTCGATGAGCGCCAAGCGATGGCTTACCATCGGGCAAGTTTTCGGCCGGTGGGTCTGCCGGCTATGGACCAGAAAATCAATGCCGCGAGTCGGATCAAACTCATCGAGCCCTGCCATGCGATCGCGCAGGCGCTGCACATGTACCGCGCCTTCGGCTTCGACCATCACATCGATCCAATCGTGACGATGATTGTCGCCGATGCCCATGGAGCCGAGCGCCACATAATGTTCGTCGATGATGAAGACCTTCGAGTGGTCAAACCGTTTGCGCGCATGTTCAACCCGAATATTGGGATGCGCCAAGATTTCGCCGGCGAGCGAATTTGGTTTTTGCTTAAACGAACCTGGGGCCCGCGTTACCGTCGCTAAAAACCATGCTTGAAAGCCACGCACAGGATCAACGCGCTTGTGAAAGAAACTCTGTTTGTTGCCGCCGGTGTACTCATACACCGCAGCGATGCGGTCTTTATGGATCGTAATCGTGACACCGCGCCGCGCTGCATCAAGCACGGCCTGGCCCAGCATGTTACCGGCATCGTCATCGCGCCACAAAAACGCGCGAATTTCGAGCGACGTCTGAGCCTGGTTAACGCGATCGACAATCTTGCGAAACGCTGCATCGCCAGCACCAAGCACCCGCGGATGCGGACCGCCCACCGGGCTAGAAACCGACGTTAACCCCGCGGTTAAGCTCACCGGCCGCATCTGATGAACGATGCGGGCGCGACGGCGACCGGGAAACGCACGGAATCGGCGACGAGCCATAGTCGCCGTTGGTAGCAGGTTACGAGGCGCGGTGCAAAGGTTGCTCAAGTGTTGCAGTAATGTTGCCAATTGCAACGAATTGACTGTGCCCCTGGCCAGCAAGGATCTCGCCACGCCTAAGCGAATTCATTAACACCATGAAATTAATACGAATTTCACGTTCACGAAGGGACTGCGCTAGGCGCTTGGGTTGGCCTGGGAGTTGCCTTAGGCTGCGTTGTGGCGCAATTGAAGTTAACTGGCATCGTGAAACAGTACGAAGGCACGTCGACCCCGGTGATACCTGCTTTGGATCTTACGATTGAGTCGGGCCAAATGGTTGCGTTGGTCGGCCCTTCGGGCTGCGGCAAATCCACGACCTTGCGCATGGTGGCCGGCCTTGAAGAAGTCACCGCCGGCCAGATCTTCATCGCCGACCGCGACGTCACACACTTGCCACCGGCCGAACGCGATATCGCCATGGTGTTTCAAAGTTACGCGTTGTACCCACACATGACGGTGTTCGAAAATATGGCGTTTGGGCTGCGCATTCGGCGCGCCAGTGACTCCGAAATCACCACCCGCGTGCATGCCGCGGCGCACTCGCTTGACCTGATGCCGTACCTACAACGTTTGCCCAAAGCCTTGTCCGGCGGTCAGCGGCAACGGGTTGCGATTGGCCGGGCGTTGGTCCGCGAGCCTCGGGTATTTCTTTTCGATGAACCACTATCGAATCTTGACGCCAAATTGCGTGGCGAGATGCGCCGCGAAATTGCACGCATTCACCGGCAAACCCGGACTACGTCGATGTACGTCACCCACGATCAAGTCGAAGCCATGACGCTAGCCGATGTCATCGTGGTCTTACGCGATGGCCGCGTCCAGCAAATTGGCACCCCACAAGCGATCTATCGAACGCCGGCAAATAAGTTTGTAGCGGGCTTTTTTGGCACCCCGAGTATGAACTTTGTATCAGCCGAGATCGCCACCGCTGCAGACGGTGGCATTACCGCAAATGCGTCGGGCTTTTGTATGCCGCTCGCGCCCGGCGCGGCCTCCAGCGCGCCAAAACAGATCGTCGTGGGCTTACGGCCCGAAGGCATCGCGCTCACCGGCCAAACCGGTGACATCGAAATTCATGGTGCAATCACCGCACGGGAATTGTTAGGTTCCGAAACCGTGTTGTATGTTGACACGGTGGCTGGCCAACTCACGGTGCGCACCGCGGCAGATGCCAGCGCAAACCCGGGCGATCAAATCGCACTCTGGATGAATCCGGCCGCTGTGCATATTTTCGATCGCGCCTCCGAGCAACGCCTGTGAATCGTTGTTGGCGCACAACCGCTCAGGCCACGCGGGCGTTGGCGATGACAGTGCTGCTCGGCAGCCTCGTTGGGGCGTGTGCCGAACCTGGCATGGTGCTGTGGCACGCGTACAGTGGCGATGAGCGCCTGGCGTTGGAAGGCTCCGTGGCCCGCTATAATCAGCGTCACCCGGAAGCACCGCTGCGGGCCGTGGCGGTGCCCCACGCGGGCATGGCCGACAAACTGGCGTCGGCGATTCCCCACGGCAACGGGCCCGACATTTTCATTTATCCGAATGACCGGCTCGGCGATTGGGTCAGCGCCGGCACCATCGAACCGCTCGAGTTCTGGATCGACGACAACTTGGTCGAACGGTTCGAACCAGCCGCGTTACGCTCGATGGTCGACCGTGGGTCGCTGTGGGCCCTGCCGGTGGCGGTCAAAACTGAAGCCATGTTCTACCTAACCGATCATTTCAAAACTGCCCCGCGCACCGTCGACGAGCTGCGTAGTATGGCCGCAAGCGCACAACCGTTGGGCGAATATCCGCTGGGCTACGTCAACGCTGACCTGTACGGCCACGCTCCGATTCTGCACGCTTTTGGTGGTCGCGCCCTCGATCAAAACGATCAACTCGAGATCGATTCAGTCGATGCCGTGCACGCCGCCCAGTATGCCCGTGACCTGGTGACCAGCCACACCGTGCCGCAAAACCTCGACGGCCCAGGGATGGCGAGTATGTTTAACAACGGCAAAGTCTATGCAGTATTTTCTGGGCCATGGTTTGTTGGTGACATCGCGCCCGGCGTGAAGTGGGGCATTGCCACCATGCCAACCATCGACATCCCGGGGAAAACCGCGACCCCGCTGTTACCGTTTTTGGGTGCCGATGCCCTCGTCATGTCGAGCCGTGGCCACCACAAAGCGGCAGCGTTCGTCGCGATGTCCGAGCTTACCGATGACGAATCGGCCATTGCTCGGGCCAAGCTAGCGCGGCAAATCGTGCCCAATAAGCGCGCGTACCTCGACCCCGATGTGGCCCGCGACCCCGTGCTCGCGGTTTTTCAGGCCCAATTGGCCAACGCGTTACCGATGCCGAAATCACCAACCATGCGCATGGTTTGGACGCCGTATAAAACCGCACTAGCCGAAATCCTTTCGGGCGGCGTGGAACCAGCCAAAGCCTTACGCAAAATGGAGCGTGAAGTCGCAGGCTATGCGGCCCGAGACGCCACCGGAGGCAAGCCGTGACACTACGGTCCCCTATGCGTGACTTCGTCGGTGCCGCGGTGATCGCAGTGTTGATCGCCAGTGGTGCACTATTGGGCGCACGCCAAAATGCCTTGCGCGACGAGCAAATTGGCTTGGCGCGCAATGCCCTAACGCAGTTCGAAGCCCATGCCCCCTTCCCTGCCGATGTCCATGTGGTGGTGGTGCGCAGCACAGCCGGTGCCACCGAATTCGCCCCACGACGCACCATCCCAGCGCAAGCGAACCGCATCCTCGGCGGTGGAGCCAACGCCTCATTAGATGACAAGATGCTGTACGACGCTGCTGGCACCACGCTGCGCGCCGGCAACGTTGCGCAGTTACTCGACGACGAAACCGGTCGGGCGGTGGCAACTTCGCGGATTGCTGGCACCGAAGATGTCGCGGTCGCCATAACGCCGCCAGGTCGACTGGCGAGTTTTCCCATTCTGCAATTACTCGGCGTCATCGTACTCGGTGCGCTGTTGGCTGCGGCCGGCGCACTGTTACCGCGTGCCGGTCGAGCATGGTTGCTCGCGGCCAGCATCGCCGTCATTGCCATGCCATTGCTTGGTAGTCAGCAGTGGGCCGCCGCCGCCGCCATCGCTGGGTTAGGTGGCGTGGTTGCGGCATTGCACATGCTGGGCATTACCCAACGGTGGAGCAATGCCATGCGCACCCATCGGGTCGCCTATCGATTTGTTGCGCCCGCCGGCATCGCCATGCTCGTGCTCGTCGTGGTGCCTTTCGCAATTGGCATCGGCCTGGGCTTTTTCGACCATGCCCATGGCACGTGGCATTTTGTGGGCATCGACAACTTCGTGAGTATTCTGTCAGGTGGAGGCCATCCGCTCAACGACCCCCTCAATTTCTGGTTCATCCTCGGCGTTACAGTTTTGTGGACCGCCGTGAATGTGTTTCTGGCCGTCGGAGTGGGCGTTGGGCTGGCCATGATCCTGTCGCAACGCTGGATGCGCGGCAAAAAAGCCTATCGCATGCTGTTGATTTTGCCGTGGGCGATTCCCAATTACATCACTGCGTTGATCTGGAAAGGCATGTTCGATGGCGAATATGGCGCCATCAACTCGTTGCTGCACGCTTGCGGCTTGGATCGCGTATCGTGGTTTGCATCGTGGTCGACGGCATTTTTTGCCAACGTGGCCACCAACACCTGGCTCGGTTTTCCATTCATGATGGTCGTCGCCATCGGCGCGTTACAGTCCATCCCCTCTGACCTTTACGAAGCCGCGGCCGTGGATGGCGCCTCGCCTTGGCAACGGTTTGTGCACATCACGTTGCCGCACTTGCGCCCAGCCTTGGGCCCGGCGATTGCGTTGGGGTCAATTTGGACCTTCAACATGTTTAGCGTGATCTATTTGGTCTCCGACGGTGCGCCGGGTGGGTCGACCAACATCTTGGTTACCGAAGCGTATCGCTGGGCCTTTGAACGTGGCGAGCACTATGGCATGGCAGCTGCGTACGCGACCTTGATCTTCGGCTTGTTGATGCTGTGGACATTTGTCCGCGGCCGCGTGTTGCGACGTGAGGAGGCGTTATGACCCGACGCACCAAACTGTGGTGGCGCATCAGTTCCCACGTCCTCGCGATGTTCGCCACCGCCGTGGTGTTGTACCCGGTGCTGCTGGTTGTCAAAAAAGCCTTTGAACCAGGCCGGCAGTTCGCGCTGTCGGCATCGCCGCTGCCAACCCATTTCACGCTTGATCACATGCGTGATTTGGTCGGCCGCCAATCGGCCGGTGGCGATTTATTGTTTCTCCGCCACGCTGGTAACTCGCTGATCGCGGCTGGGTTAACCACGTTGGTCGGCGTGGTGATTTCCTGCACCGCCGCCTACGCGTTATCGCGCTACCGGTTCCCTGGCCGGCGGATGGGGCTGGCCGGTTTTCTCGCGGTGCAAATGTTTCCAGCAACGCTGTTGCTGATGCCGCTATACGTGATCTTAGACCGCTTGCATCTGCTTAATTCACTCGTTGGCCTAGTCCTGGTCTACGCCACCACCGCCATTCCGTTTTGTGTATGGACACTCAAGGGCTATTTCGACACGTTGCCCAAAGAGCTCGAAGAATCAGCCCGCATTGATGGGGCATCTTCGTGGGTGATTTTTTGGCGTATCATGTTACCGCTGGCGCGACCGGGCATCGCCGTCACCGCATTATTTTCGTTTATGACAGCGTGGAACGAATTCATTATGGCGTCGACGTTTTTGACCGACGAACACAAGTTCACCTTGCCGGTACTGATCAACTCAAGTGTTAATCAATACTCGGCGGACTGGGGATTGTTTGCGGCGGGCGCGCTCGTCACCAGCGTCCCGGTGATGGTCCTGTTTTACGCGTTGCAGAAGTTTTTGGTCGGCGGCATGACCGCTGGCGCAGTCAAAGGCTAAACCCAAAAACCGGCCAGTGGCTATGGTGCAGCCGGAAGGCCGTCGACAACCCACGCCGCCACCGCAGCGATTTGTGCGTCGGTCAGCGAGCCAGCAAACGCTGGCATCAATTTATTGGCCGAGCCCTGACGAATTTGGGCGGCCACCAGCGCCACCGTTACGCGCGTGCGAAATGCCGGCTCAGTCAAATCACGGACCCCCAACTGCGCGGTCATTGACGCGGACGGCTTGCCCTTGTCGCCGTGACAGGTCGCGCAGACCGCCGCGTACACCGTCGCGCCATCTTGCGAACCACCTGCAGCTGGCCGGTTGCAGCCGTGCAGTGCCAGGCTATGCAGCGCCAGCCACGCCACGAAATACCAAAGAATCTTGCCAGCCATTGTTGGCGTTCTGCCACGCTCGGACGCGGCAAACAAGGCGGCGGGTTGCCGCACGTGGTAGCATGCCCAACATGAACGCTCAAAGCGTTGCGCGCTTGGTCGCATTGTCGTCAATTCTGTTAGCCGCCTGCGGTGGTCGCGATATTCCGTTGCATAACGGTTACAAAAGCACCAAAGCCAAGCCTTGGAAAAAAGCCAAAAACCTTGCCCTTAACGAAAAATTTGAAGGCAAAATCGACGGTGAACTCAACTACGGTGCCTACAAACGTGCCCGTTGGTACGCCGTACAATTGCCATCGGCTGGCGAGTTGGCGTTGGCACTAGAAATAACGCCACCGGCGGATGCCGAAGACTTCGACCTTGCCATGGAGGTATTTGACCCAGGCAACCGGGTCATAGCCAAGGCCGACCTCGACGAAGAAGATGCCAAAGAAACCACCAAAAAACGCACGGTCGAAATCGCCGCGGCCGGTAAATATTTGATCCAAATATACCTGCAGGGGCGCATGGACATTGCCGAATACGAGTTACAGCTCGCATTCACGCCGAATCCGGGTGAATTGAAGACAGATTTCCCTGCCAGCGTGGCGTTCATTGATGACCTACCGCAGGTGCCATTAACCGACGACACGCCAGCAGACCGCAGGCCCAAAGTGATCGCCCACACTGGCCGGCGCCCACCCCCAGTTGTCAAAAAAGGTCCGGTCGTAATCGCACCACCTGCGGCGACCACGTTTTCAGGCATGGTGTTAAAAGTCATTGTCGTTGGCGACGGTACCGAGATCACTTTTTCGCGCGCTGAAGGCGTCAACTCAGGGATGAAAGGTCGCGTCGTCGGTGTGCAAAACAGCGGCTTTACCGTCGGCAATTGCAGCGACCGAAGCTGCAAGGGCGTGGTCAAAGCCACGCCTGATCAAATCGGCGCTGGCAAAGTCTCGATTTCGCCTTAACCCAGCCTGCCCGACACAGCGTGCCGGTCCTGGTTGCCCTGGCAAGTGGCTTAGCGTAACATCTGGGCATGTTTGGGAAATCACGCGACGACGTCGGTCGCCAAGCGCGGGGCGTCGGCTACGGTCACGTCGTTTTCACAACAGTTGCGTTGGGCCTGATGCTGATGTTGGCCGGGTGCGCGCACACCGTGTCGCAAGACAAGGCCACCGGCGCCGACGGCAAAATTAAGGGTGCCAAAGAAATCACACTGGAAAATGGCGAAGGCCGCAGCAACGGCATCGTCACCTATCCAGGTGGTGACCGCGTTGACTGGAAACAAATCGAGTTGCCGGAAGGTGGCCGCGGTACCATGGAGCTTAAACTCACCTGGGCCCCGCCTCGGCCGGGCTTGCAGCTGGGTTTTGAAGTCTACGATGCGTGGAACTACAAAGTTGCATCTTCAAAAGGCAAAACCGGCAGCAGCTCACGGGTGCGCCGAGGCAAAGTCGATAACGCCAAGGGCAAATACATGGTGCGGGTTTTTGCGGTAAATCGCGGCGATGCCGGGAAGTACAAGCTCGCAGTTACATTCGTAGATGCTGGCGCAGCGATTGCCTTCGACTTATCCAAAGTTTCAATTCCTGATCCACCAAGTTTATCGGCCATTCCGGTAGCGGTTGAAGCCTGTAGCGACGACAACTTCGATAAAAAGAAGCCGAATTGCAAAGGCTTTTGCCCGGCGTTTGATGCGCCACCCGGGTGGAAAGCCTGCGAAGGTAAGTGCCCTTCACCACCGTCGGTTGAAATTGTTTCGTGCCGCGACACCATGCCTTGTAGCGATCCGCCAGACCGCCGCATTAAGGCCTGTAAGCCTAAAGACTTCCCGCCCTGCGATGAAGCCAAGATTGATCCAAAAAATCCAAACTGCGACAACTTCAAACGCAAACCACTGGCTGGCAATATTATCAAAGCCACCGTCGACGGTAGCACCGTCGAAATTGTGTTTAATCCATGCGCCGACAAGGGCATCGATGTCGGCTGGGCTGGCAAAATTATGCGCGGCGCAACCGACAGCCCACTGGTCGGTGGCGACTTTGTGGTGACCTCGGCCGGCAAGCGCGAATGTCGCGCCAAGGTCAAACTCAACCAAGACACCGTCACCAACAATCTCCGTGTTAAGCTGTTTCCTCCTTCGTGAGCCATTCATCCGCCATGTCTGAATACGATCCATTGGTTGGGAAAGTGCTCGATGGGCGCTACGAGATGATCGCGCGCATCGGCGAAGGCGGCATGGGCGTTGTTTACAAAGCCCGCCAGGCATCGATCGATCGGATTCTCGCGCTCAAAATGCTCAACCAGCAAATGGCCCAAGATCCGAACTGGGTCCAGCGTTTCTACAACGAAGCTAAGGCGTGTTCGCGGTTGCAGCACCCCAACACCATTCGGATGTACGATTTCGGTCAGACTGCCGATGGCCGGCTATTCATGACGATGGAATTCCTCGATGGAATCTCGTTACGAGCAGCGATTAATGAAGGTCCGCTGGCCCCAGAGCGAGTCGTTAAGATTCTTATTCAATGCTGCGCTTCGCTCGCTGAAGCCCATTCGATTGGCATCATTCACCGCGACATCAAACCCGACAACGTGTTTTTGCTGAACATGGCGGGTTCGCCTGACTACGTAAAGCTGCTTGATTTTTCGGTCGCAAAGTTGCTGCAAGAAGGTGGTAACAACCACACGCAGGCGGGCGTGGTGTTTGGCACTCCGCAGTACATGTCACCAGAACAAGGCCGTGGCTTGCCGTTGGATGCGCGTTCCGACCTCTACGCGTTAGGCGTGTTGGCGTACGAAATGCTCACCGGCAATGTCCCGTTTCACGACGACAATCCGATGACGGTAATTCAAATGCATTTGCGCAGCGAAGTGCCGCCGATGCCACAATCAATTCCGCAAAGCGTCCAGCAATTAGTGCGTCGCGCGCTCGAGAAAGACGCCAATCGGCGGTTCCAATCAGCGGGTGAAATGATGTTGCACGCCCAGCAAGCATTTGCCGAGTTGAACCAACATCATGGCGGTGGCGTCAGCGGTGCCTATCCACAACAGAGCTTAATGCCGCAACAATACAACCAAGGCCAAGGTCTGCCGCAGCAAGGCTACGGCCAGGGTCAAGGCATGCCGCAGCAAGGCTACGGCCAGGGTCAAGGCATGCCGCAGCAAGGCTACGGTCAGGGTCAAGGCATGCCGCAGCAAGGCTACGGCCAGGGTCAAGGCATGCCGCAGCAAGGCTACGGCGCACCATCGGCACCTAATGCCGGATACAACAGCGGCGCATCCTCGGGCGGCGGCGGCTATGTTTCAGCAGCGCCGATGCAAAAGACCCTGATGGCCAACGTCAGCAACCTCCAAGGTAGCGGCTTGGCCGCGCCACCAGGCGGCGGCTACCAATCAGCGTCGCCCATGCAAAAAACCGTCGTCGCAGGGATGACGCCCCCAGTGCGGCCACTGGCCGATGTGGCGCAACAACCGGGGTACGGCGCACCCTATGGTTCGCCCATGCAGCAACCGCAGATGCAACAGCCGCAAGGTGGTGCCAATAAAACAATGCTACTCCAGCCAAGCGAGGGCATTGTTTCGGTAGCCAGAGCTGGTGGCCCCATAGCGGTGGCGCAACCACCTGGCATGTTCGGCGCGACACCTGCTGCAACGATGCGCCCAACCGCCACACCCACGGGCGGCGCCTCTATGGTTTTTTGGGTCATTTGTTTACTTTGTGGCATCGGGCTCGGCGCTTTGGCCTTTGCGATCATGCGCCAGATGTAATTGGAAGCAGCGATGGGGAGCAACCACGACGACGATATCAGCGACAACAACGATGCGCCGGTGCCAGCCGACGCATCGCTGCGGCATGGTCGCGAATTGACTGGCCGCGAATTATTGGCCGCAGCGCAACGCGACGGCGGCAACCTGCCAGCGCTGCTCGATCCACAAACCGCAGCAGAATTAGCGCGGTGGTTTGAACAGCCCGCTAGCGCACACAGCGGCCAGGTGGCGCCATCGACCGACGAAGCGGAGCCGTCGCTGTTTGATCAAACCCAAAAAATTCGAGCCACCGCCATGGCCGCGGCGCAACCAGAGTTTCTCGCCAGCGTCGAACGTTGGTTCACGCGCAACGATGCCCTACGGTACGACGATTCGTATGCCGTCGGCGCCGCTCAAAAATTCACCACCGTCACGACGGCGGTTGAACAGTTTACCCATCGACTGGTACTGCAAACCCCGGTTGAACGTGAGCGCGCCATGGACCTCGACGACGCGCTACAAGAGTGCACGCCGCAAGCCCTGCTGCGTGACCTGCATCGCCCCGCTGAATTTTTTAGTCGCGAGTTGCAACTTGAACCAACGCGCGAACCCGTGTTTGATAGCAAACCACCGGTGTCATCATTTTTTTTATCACCCGCTGCACATTCGTTTGCGACAACGTCGATCCGAGTGCGGGAGTCGTTAGCGTTGATTCGTGAATTACATGACCGCAATTGGGCCACCATCGAAACCCAACATCGTCGGCCAGCGTCCGAACCTGAGGCGTCACCGTGAACGGCCCGCGAAAAATCCCGACCGAGCGCTTTGTGTTGCGCGCGGTAGGACGCACTGACGTTGGTGCGCAGCGAACGCAAAACGAAGACGCCATGTATTACGATGACTTCCTCGGCGTGTACGTGGTTTGCGATGGCATGGGTGGCCATGCCTCCGGCCAAATTGCTGCCGACGTCGCGATTCGCACCATCATTCAATCGATCAAGACGGGTGAACCGGCCTACCCCGAACAAGACGCGTTGGTATCAGCAATGAAAGCGGCTAACAGCGCAGTCTACCAACGCGCCCTGATGGACATGACGTGTCACGGCATGGGCACAACCACGGTTGGGCTCCGGTTTGAGGACAACTTGGTTCATATCTGTCACTGCGGTGACTCGCGCGCGTACCTCCTACGCCAGCAGCAACTGTTTCCGATTACACGCGATCACTCATTGCGCAATTTGTATCAAGATCGCCCCGATCTCGTCGGGACGATGGGGCCTGCGACTTCGAACGTAATTATTCGCGCGGTCGGCTTAGACGCGAATGTTGAAATTGAACACAACACGATGCCGCCGGAGCATGGTGATGTATTTTTAGTTTGCTGTGATGGGCTGTCTGACCTCGTCGACGACTGGATGATTCGCGAAATTATGACCTCGGGCGAATCCCTCGAAGTGGTGGCCGAAAACCTCATCCGAGCGGCCAACAATAATGGTGGCACCGACAACATTACGGTCGTGCTTGTGCAAACGTTAATCGATCCGACGTGGCTACCGGCCGGCAACGGCCTGCGCGTCTGACATCCGCGTGGGATGCCGCTCGCCGCGCCGCGAAAAGTTACGGCGCAATGACAGCAACGCTGCCGACCGCAGCGATTCGTAACTCACGTGCCATGTCGGCAAACCGCGCCAGTTTGCCATAGACCCGCGCCAGGCCAGCAGCCGCTCGAACCACGAAAGCTGGGTGTTGCCGCGCTCGATTGAACGCATCTTCAGCACCGAAAAAATCGCCGCTGCCAGTGAGTACATCACCCAACGTCGACCACATGGCGGCGGCCAGAATCGGCGAACATGCGCGCCCCAACCCTGCGCGCAATACCGCCGCCGCCCGTGGATGATCGCCGGCTTTGGCCAAGGCTATCGCGTAGGCCATGCGGGCATCGCCATACTGCGGGGCCAGGTCGACCGCGGCCCGCAGCGATTCTTGCGCAGACTCCAAATCGCGGTTACCCAATGCCGTACGCCCACGTTCGTAATAGCGCCGTGCGACTTGCGACATTAGTCGAGCTCCAGCAATGAAAAACGAGCCGAAGCATCATCCCCAGAAGTCGCAGGCTTGTCTGGTTTGGCATCAGCTGGTGGCACGGCCGAGGCAGCGACTGCCGGTGCCGGCGTAGGCGCGGCTACCGATGCTGGTGGCGTCGGCGCACTACCGCTACTGTCGTTTGGCCGGCCGCGCAACGCCATCCCACTGATCGGGCGTGGCGCACTCGGCGATGGGCTGGCGGCACTCGGCGGCGCTGGTGCAGGCCGCCCTTGGCTCAGCGTGGCTTCAATCACCCGCACCCCCGCCGCTGGACGCGGCAGTTCGGCGGCCACAGGCGCTGGAGCTGGAGCGCCTGGCGCTTGGCGCGCCGCAACCAACGGTTGCATAACACCGCCCACGCGCACCGAGACATGATCACCGTCGACGGTAAACAGGGCCAATTCCGGATGTTCGAATCGGGTTTGCAGCGAAGCGATGAGCTGGGCAAATGACAAATTCGCCAGATCACCCAGCGTCTCAACTTGATGAAGCATCATCGGCGGCGGCCCATCGACGACGTATTCCTTCACTACAAAGCTGAGCACATCAAGCAGCGTTTCACGATCGGCGTCGGCAAATGCATCGCGCACGCCGGTGGTTAATTCACGCAGATCAGGTCGGGTCGGCATAACTTCTCCTCTTTCACCAAGTCGCTTCATCAAGATCAGCGCCAGCACTCAAACAGCCGACGAGCCGCGCGCCCGAGAGGTCGGCGGTGGCAAGATTTACGCCACGCAAATCGCAGCGCATCAAACTCGCCCCACGAAAATTAGCGCCGTACATATTGGCCCGTTTGAAATCTACTTCAAAAAGTGAAGCCCCCGAAAAATCAACACGCGACAGCGATACCGTGGAGCCGACGTACCCATCGAAGCTGACCTTCATCAACATCGCGCCCGCAAAACTCGCACCATACAGTTCGGAATTCTTGAACGTGGTGGCACAAATCCGCGCACCTTGAAATTGTGCCCGCGCCATCCGCACCGGCCCGAATTCACAACGGAGCACATGCGCTTGCTGCAAATTGATTTCCGTCAAATCACAATCCGCCGCATTCACCCGATGCCATAAGGCGCCAGGCCATTGTGATTTTCTTGCATCCACAAACCGCAACGTTGCGCGTTCCAGGCGCGCTGCATCCGCGTCAGCATCGCGCAGATCAAGTTTATCGAGACTCACGCCATCGAGGTCGACGCCGCGCATGCCGATCGCAACCGCTGCGAATCCGCCAATCGATCGACCTGCCAGCTCTTCGGTGGCGATCAAGCGTTCAAGCTGCGTACGAGATTGCACCGGACCAGCATCAGCAGAGGTTTCCGTCACGTTACTATCGTACAACGAACCCGAGCTCACCGTGCGCGATTGCTGTAAAAATGAAAAGGCGCAATGACGCGTGCGCAGCTGCGGGCGAGATACACGGACGCGCGCCAATATTCGTGCACGTACGCACTGCAATCGTTGGCAGCGGCAAC
>JAGPDK010000016.1 GCA_018057605.1 Kofleriaceae bacterium
GCCACGATCGGCGCCATCGGTGCGTTCTGGGCGGGGGCCACGGTCTGGGCGGGCGTCACGGTTGCTGCGCTCTGGACGGTCGGTACGCTCAGGACGATCGGTACGCTCTGGCCGGGCTTCAAAGTTGCCGCGCTCTGGACGATCGGTACGCTCTGGCCGGGCTTCAAAGTTGCCGCGCTCTGGACGATCGGTACGCTCTGGCCGGGCTTCAAAGTTGCCGCGCTCTGGACGCGGGCCGCGGTCGTTGCGATCGCTGCGCTCAGGTCGCGCTTCGAAATTGCTACGTTCCGGACGATCGGTACGCTCCGGCCGCGCTTCAAAATTGCCGCGCTCTGGGCGTGGGCCGCGATCGCTGCGCTCTGGCCGCGCTTCAAAATTGCTACGCTCTGGCCGCTCGCTCGTGCTTGGGCGTTCGCTGATTGCGCCAACAACTTCCACGGCTTCGTCGCGGCGCTCGCTGCGTTCGATCCGTGGTTGGGCAGGTTTGGTTTTGGTGGTTAGCAGCGACAGCTTTTCAGCAATCAACAGTGCCAACACGCGCTTGCCGGCTTCTTTGGCCAATAACTTGTCGAGCAAGCCGCGTTCGAGGTCGTTCGGCGTGCCAACCACGCCGCGTTGCAAAATTGCAATCGGGTCAGGCGGTTGCGGCGAACCCAATTGTGGCAGTGGGTGTTTGAGCTTGCCTTCGAAGATCGAATCCGGTGGCAACCGGCGCTCTTCGGGCTTGAGCTTATAGGTCAGCTTGAGCATCAAGAACGAGCCCAGATCACGTGGGCCGATAATCGACAGCGCAATGCCTTTTTTGCCGGCGCGGCCGGTGCGGCCGGTGCGATGAACGTAGACTTCCGGCGATTCCGGGAACGAAAAGTTGATGACGTGCGACAAGTCCGAAATGTCGATGCCACGTGCAGCGACGTCGGTGGCACACAAAAAGCGCAGGTTGTGCTCTTTCATGCGGTTCATCACGCGTTCGCGATCAGCTTGCGACAAATCGGAAGACAACGGCTCGGCGTCGAGGCCTTGGCGTTGCAGGTACTTGGCAACTTGGGTCGTTTCGTCCCGGGTGTTGCAGAAAATGATGGCGCTTTCTGGGTTTTCCGCAAACAAGATCTTGAGCAGGTCGCGACCACGGGCGATGCCGCTCACGATGTAATAACCGTGGTGAATGTCGGAAACCGAAATGCTGCCGCTCGACAGCGCGATTTGCTCCGGGTTACGCATGTGGCGACGCGAATAGCGGGTCACTTCGTCGGGCATCGTGGCCGAAAACAGCAAGGTTTGCTTGGTGCTTGGCAGATGGGTGACGACGCGTTCGATGTCTTCAAGGAAGCCCATCGACAACATCTCGTCACATTCATCGAGGATGAATGCTTGGATGTGTTTGGTATCGAGGGTTTTACGGGTGATATGATCGATCACGCGGCCTGGCGTGCCAACCACGATGTGCACGCCGTCTTTGAGCGCAGCGATTTGTTTACCGATTGGCGCGCCGCCGTACAACGCTTCAATGATGATGCCGCGGTGTTTGGCCAAATTGGTCAATTCGCGGGCAACTTGCAGCGCGAGTTCGCGGGTTGGGCACAGAATCAGCGCTTGTGGTGTGCGCTCGGCTGGGATGATGCGATTGATGATCGGCAAACCAAACGCTGTGGTTTTGCCGGTGCCGGTGCGCGATTGCACGAGCAGATCTTTGCCTTCGGACACTGGCTTAAAGACGTTGGCTTGGACTGGCGTTGGCCGCAAGTAGCCCATTTCGTCGAGGGCGGTGCGCACGTCTTGGTGAATGCCAAGATCGTCCCAGTTTAATTCTTTGGGGGCAGCGACTTCGACGTCGGTGCCAGCGGCGGCGACTTCAGGGGTTGTCACCGAGGCATCGGCCGCGGCGGCTGCAGCAGCGACTACGGCTGCATCAGCGGAAGGGTGGGCGCCATTTTTGGGCGCGTGGCTAGGCGTGGTTTCGTTTGACATAGTTGATTCCGGTGCGAGTGAGTTTGCCAAGCCACCGACGCAGATCGCTCTACAGTCAACGCAACCAACAAGTTGCTATTGGAACCGGATTGCGACGGAGATACTTGGCTGGCGAAGCGCGGGCAACCCACTGTCACCCGTCCGAACCCTCCAAGGCCCGGCGCACGGTGTGTACATTGTAGCTGGCGCAACTTCATGAGTTTGAAGGCGCAACGTAGTCGGGTGTGCGGCAATGGTCAAGCGCCGTCGGAGCCACCCGTGCGATTTGCTAAGCGTTATGAATTACTCGGGATTCTTAGACGCCCACTGCGAGATCAGCTCAAAATCGTCGATGATCCGCGAGTGATAGTGGCCCCACAAGTCCGACACCATCACCAAGGAGCCGCTCGATAGCTGCGGCGTAAGGTAGATAGCAAAATATCGGGCGCCCGAGCCATCCTCGACGTCAGCGACGAAATCGAGCGGTTGGCCTGACACCGGACAGAGTAATTCGCAGGTGGCACCCGGTGCAATGTCGAGTTCACAACGCTTGCGGCCGTCGCCGTGAATCGGGCTGAGGTGTACCAGCCCGTCGAGGTCGCCGGAGCGGACCCGCACGGTAACCGCAGGGTAACCGTCAAATGTCACATCGGTCAGGCCGACGATGCTGTCGCCTTTGGGCCCAAACGCCTGGGTAACAATGATGGTGACATCGTTGGCTCCATTGGCTCCGGCATGTGCGCCAAGGTCCAAACTAGGCGAGGTCTCGGCCCGGTGTTGGCCGGTGATGCGCAGATTACGGCGGTCGACGGGGTCAGTCATCGTCGCACAGCTGGCCACGTTCTGCGGTTAAACGCAAGGGCCAAAGTCTGTCTGCGTGATTCCGACTGAAATGCGCAGGGCTTGGATTCGCAGATCGACGTTGGTTCTCGTATACTAATCGCACGATGCGGTTTGGTAAGACTAGTGCTTGGTATCTGGCCCGACAATGGGCGTTGGCATTAGCCTTGGCCGTGCTCGGCTGCATGCTACTCGATGTTCCGTCGAGTTGGGCCGGCAATAAGAGTGCGGCGATCTTGCGAGCGGCCGGTGACGGCGGCGCTGATCTGCAGGACCAACTTACTCAGGTGATCGAAAAGGATTTTGGCTATAAAGTCGCGAGTACGCGGCAAGTCACCGAAGCCATGGATGAGTTAGGGCTCGACGACGACGAAACATCAGATCGGCCGCTACAGAAACTGGGTATTGAATTGGAGGTCGCGGTGGTGTTTCGGGTGCGGGCTAGCAAGCTCGACAACGGTGGTCACAAAGGCGACATCACGTTGATTTTCGCTGACAAACGCAAGACCCGATCGTTCACGATCTATTACGGCGCCCGGGCCAGTGGCACATCGATCGATCGCAAACTGCGAGAAACGCTCGACGTGGTCATGTTAGGTAAACCGGCCAAACGGGGTACCAGCGGCGACGCCAGGAGTAACGACGATGACGCCGACGATGACGATCAAGCGTCGAACGATGATGATGACGCCGATGATCGACCCAAAAAGAAGAAGAAAAAAAAGCGATCACGCGACGATGAGGACGAATCCGAAGACGACGAACTCAGCGCAGCACAACTGTACGCGATGACGCACGGCGCTAACCGCGCAGCGATCCGGGTCGACTTCGGGCCGTCGATGGTGGCGCGGTCGTTGAGTTTTAACTCGAACCTCATCGACAACCCGCCCAGGGGTTACTCTAATTCGCCGGTACCTGGGGCCCGCATTGCCGTGGAGTTTTATCCGTTGGCCTTACGCAAGCGGCTCGGCGCGGCCGCCGGGCTTGGTTTCGGGCTCGACTACGATCGCACGCTGTCCCTGTCGGTGCGGGTGCCGCAAACCGACGGTTCGGTAATTTCATTGCCAACCGCGCAATCGCGGTTGTATGCGGATCTGCGGTATCGCGTGGTGTTTGGCAATCGGGCAGCCAGCCCGTCGCTCACCGTGATTGCCGGTTACGGCCAACGCGATTTCTCGGTTGACCGGTTGCCGTTGTCGGCGAGTGGGATTGTCCTCGATATGCCTGACGTGGGCTATCGCATCTTTGCGCCTGGCCTCAATGCTCGGTTCCCGGTGGCGTCGGCGGTGGCGCTGGGGGTGCAAGCGCGAGGCCTGTTGGTTTTTGATGCCGGTGCAATTCAAACCAAACAGGAGTACGGCCAAGCGACGATTACTGGGGTTGAAGCCAATGTAAGTATCGACATATTGTTGGGCGCGCGGTTTGCGTTGAAAGTCGCGGGCGATGTTGCGGTGTTGGGCTATTCGTTTACTGGCAACGGCGAGCAATCTAACAATCGCGATATGGACCCCGCGACCAAAGATGTCGGCGGCGCAAGTGATCGTTACCTTGGCGGTTCGGTTACGATGGCCGTGTTGTACTAGATGACGCCAACTACAGGAGACAACGTGATGGTGCGACGATGAACGCGCGCGGCCGCTTGGTGGTTGCGCATCCCGAGCGGAAATCGCAACGGGCCCTGCAAAAATTGGTGGGTGCCACGCTGTGCCCGGTGGAAGTTGTGGCGGATGTTGAATCGCTTATCAAAGCCGTTGGCGTTGATACCATTGCAGTCGTTGACGCCAGCTTGGCGCGGACCCGGCCCGACATGTTGCAAGCTCCGGCCAAGGCCTGGATCGCAGTGCCTGGCGAAGGCTTGGCGTCGGCTGAATTAGCGGCGGTGATGGGGCTGCTCGAAGCTGGTTGGCAACATGTGGTTGCCCACCCAATGCCGATTCTCGCCGAGGAATTACTCGCCACGGTACAAAAATTGTTACGCGCCGACGTGTTTGGATTGGAAAAATATGTGGCGTGGGGCGCTGAAGTGCGCAGCTATATATTGGCGGATGCACGCGATCGCGAGAGTGCGGTTGCGACGTTGGCGCAAGACGTGGTTGCGGCTGGCTTGCCTGATCGCATGGGGTCATTGGTGAGCGTGATTGCCGACGAACTCCTGGCCAACGCATTATTTACCGCACCGATCGACGGCGCAGGCCAACGCTATCGCCGCACTGATCCGCGCGACGCCAACCGACCGCTGGTCGGGCAAGACCGCGTGACCATTCGCTGGGCTACCGATGCCCGCTACTTGGCAATTGAAGTACGTGATTTGTGGGGCTCGTTGGATCCGCAACGGGTTTCGGCGCGGCTATCGCAGGCCGGCCAGATTACCGAATCGGAAACCGCGACCAGCGACGGCATGGGTTTACCGCTGGCCTATGCGTGTGCCAATCAATTTATTGTGAACCTGTGCCCGGGCCAACTCACCGAGATGATCGGCCTGATCGATGTGCGTTACAAGCCAACCGAACTCGGCCGCGCCGCATCGTTTCATTCTTTTTTCGGTGCAGTGCCACCGTCGGGAGTTGTTCTATGACTACACAAAAACTTGGCCGCTTAGACGTCACGGTGGAAACCGTGAATGATCACGGCACCCCTACCACGCGCTTGTTAATGACAGGGCGCATCGATGACAGCGCTCCGTTGTCGGGTTTTGTTGACAGCATTACCACCACGGCGGTGGTCATCGATACCGACGGTGTGGTGTTCGTAAATTCGATCGGTGTGCGCGAATGGATGCGTTTGCTGCGCGGCCTTGCCGCAAAACAATGCACGGTTCGGCTTGAACGCATCGCCGACGTTTTGATCACGCAAATGAATATGATTCCCGATGTGCGGGGTACCGCGACCATCGCTTCGTTTCATGCGCAGTATGTTTGCGGCGCGTGTGGTGCCGAAGCTGCGCCGATCATTGATGCTGTGGTGTACGCAGCTCAACTCGCTGCGATGCAAGCGCCCCCGATGCCGTGCCCCGAGTGCAGTGCGCAGATGGAGCTAGGCGACTATCCCGAGCGCTACCTGACGCTGTTCAAGGCGTAGGCGTTGATCATCCGATAGGCCGATGTGGAGATCTATCGCCTGCTTGTCACGGGTTGATTTGGTGTACAGTAACGCAACGTGTCAAATCCATCGCGCGAATTGTATGAGTTAGGCGAGGTACCACCGTTGGGTGAAGTGCCAGCCAAGATGTTGGCGCAACTGATTCGAGCGGAACGCTTTGGCGAGCCGCGCGATGCGTTTGTGCAAGAGCCGATTGCCGTCCCAGTGCTCGGACCGCATGACGTGTTGGTTTACGTCATGGCGGCCGGTGTGAATTACAACAACGTTTGGGCCGCGATGGGGATTCCTATCGATGTCATTAAAACCCGCCAAAAAAAGGGCGAGCCTGAACCGTTTCATATTGGCGGTTCAGATGCGTCGGGTGTGGTGTGGCAAATCGGTGCGGCGGTGACTAACGTCAAGGTTGGCGATGAAGTCGTGGTGCATTGCGGCATGTGGGATCCCGATGATCCGCATGTGGTCGCTGGCAAAGATCCCATGCTGGCGCCGTCGCAACGCATCTGGGGCTACGAATCTAACTGGGGCAGTTTTGCCCAGTACTGCAAAGTGCAAAGTCACCAGTGTTTGCCGAAGCCGGCCCATCTAACCTGGGAACAAGCGGCGGCGTACATGTTGGTCGCGGCAACGGCGTATCGCATGTTGCACGGCTGGCCACCCAATGTGGTTAGCGCCGGCGACCCGGTGCTGATTTGGGGCGGCGCCGGTGGCTTGGGCTCGATGGCGATTCAAATTGTTGCAGCTGCGGGTGGTCGCCCGATCGCAGTGGTTTCCGGCGACGAGAAAATCGATTTTTGTAAAAAACTTGGGGCGGTTGGCGTGATCGATCGCCGCAAATTTAACCATTGGGGCAAGCTGCCGCGCTGGTCGGATGAAATTGAATACGGGTTGTGGCTCAAGGGTGCGCGTGCATTTGGCCAAGCGTTTTGGGATGCGTTAGGCGAAAAACGCAATCCGGCCATTGTGTTTGAACACCCGGGCGAAACCACCTTGCCGACGTCGAGCTTTATCTGTGACACCGGCGGCATGGTGGTAATTTGTGCCGGCACCACCGGTTACAATGCCACGTTGGATTTGCGTTACCACTGGATGCGGCAGAAGCGTTTCCAAGGATCGCATTTCGCCAATGATGCGCAAGCCGCCGGCGTCAATGCGTTGGTCATCGCCGGAAAAGTGGATCCTTGTTTGTCACGCGTCTTCACGTTTGCGCAAACCGGCGAGAGCCATCAGTTGATGCGTGACAACCAACATCCGTCGGGCAACATGGCGATTTTAGTAAACGCGCCGCACGCCGGGTGCAAGACGCTCGCGGACGTGCGTGCGGCGGTGCGGGCATGAGCCGGCCGTTTCGCGTGCTCGGGGTCCAACAGATCGCCATTGGTGGTGAAAGCAAAGCCGCGTTGCGTGGCTTATGGTGCGACTTGCTCGGGCTTGCGGTAACCGGCAGTTTTCGCAGCGAACGCGAAAACGTCGACGAAGATATCTTGGTCGTCGGTGCCGGCGCGGCCCAGGTGGAAATCGATTTGATGCAACCCATCGACCCGACCCAAAGCCCAAAGGTGCACGACCCTAAACTGAATCACATTGGCCTTTGGATTGATGATTTGCCTGCAGCGGTGGCCTGGCTCAGCGCCCAAGGTGTGCGCTTCACGCCCGGTGGGATTCGCCGCGGCGCTAGCGGTTTTGATGTGTGTTTTATTCATCCCAAAGGCAGCGCCGAGTTGCCGAAAAGTGGAGAAGGCGTCTTGATCGAACTGGTCGCGGCGCCGTTGGAGTTAATCGCTGCGATGGCAGCGTTGGCCGGCCCGTCGGGCGGCCCGTCGGCCTGAACCAACGCGCGCTACCGCAACCAATACACCAGTGCAAACCCAACGCCGATGGCAATCACCAGCCAACGCAATGTGGCTTCGTTGATGCGTTGGCTCAGTCTTGCGCCCATGCCGCCGCCGATGACCGCAGCGGTGCCGATTGTCACCACCACAGGCCAATCGAGCAGCCCGCGGTGTCCGTTGCTGATCAGCAAATAACTGGCCGCTGCACCGTTGATGGCAAGGGCTAGCAGTTGCTTGAGCGCCGAAATGCGCACCAATTGATCGACCAACCCAACGCTGAGCACCGCGATGATCATCACGCTCATCCCGGCGCCGAAGTAGCCGCCGTACATGGCGATGGCAAAGGTGGGCACGGCCGCGAGGCTGAGTTGGTCGCGGTAGGGTGCGCTGGCAAGCTGCGCGTCGGTGCGCCGCAATGCCCACCGTTTGACCTGGGGGCCGACGGCAAGCAGCGCCACCGCAGCGAGCACCAGCACGGGCGCGAGTTCATCAAATGCGCCAGCGGAGGTGTGCCGAAGCACATACGCTCCGACGCTGCCACCGATGGCCGCTAGCGGCACCAGCACCAAGATGCGTCGCCGCTGCGAATGCAAATCGCGGCGCTGGACAAAGGTTGCGCCGAAATAACCTGGACATAGCGCCACGGTATTGCTCATGTTGGCAACCAGTGGCGGCACGCCAAGCGCAATGAGGGTGGGGAAGGTTATCAAGGTGCCACCGCCGGCGACAGCGTTCACCGCGCCTGCTGCCACACCGCTGAGCCACAGCAAAACGTAGTGCGGCCAACTCACCCGCTATTCGCCGAATAACAGGTCCGCGACGGTGTCATTGGCGTCGCGATCACTGAGCGCTTCGCCAAGTTCGCTGGTGGTTTTGCGCAAGCGCATGCCCAACACCGAAACCAAGCTCCACAACATTTTCACGGCGGCTTGTGGCTCCCGCCGAACAATTTCAAAAAAATCTTTGCGTTCGATTTCGAGCAGCCGGGTATCTTCACCGGCAATCGCTGTCAAGGACCGCGCGGCGCGATCCACGAGTGACATTTCGCCGAAGTGTTCGCCCACGGATAATGTTGAGACGGTGGCCGCGCCTTGGCACAAGCGCACCGACCCGGCGATCACGATGTACATCGATTGCCCAGCTTGGCCTTCGGTAAACAATACTTGCCCGGGCTGGGTGACGATCGCGTGGTTGGCAATGTTAGCGACCCGCACCAGTTCTTTGTAGCTCAGGTACTTAAACAGCTGCGAACCTTTGAGGACTTCAAGTTTGAGCGAGGCAACCGTGAGCTGATTTGTTGGTGCGTCGATGTGGGTCGCCGATGGGCCAACGCGCACCACGATGCTGGTGATGTTGTCGTGGCCGCCGCCGAGGTTGGCGAGTTCGATGAGGCGTTTGGGCGCGTCTTTGACGTCGCCTTCATCGAGTAACGCCGGCAGTTCTTCGGGGTTGAGATAAGCATGCAGGCCGTCCGAGCACAGCATCAGCGCGTCCCCGGGTAGAATGTCGAAGTCGAGGGTATCGACCGCAACCGAGCTATAGATGCCGACCGCGCGGGTTACGGCATTTTTGTATTTCCGGTAATTCGCGGACTCGGTGTCGCCGCGTTCCAGTTTGCCTTTTTTGATCAGTTCGTTGACGAGCGAATGGTCTTCGGTCAACAGATGCGATTCGGCTTTGCGACTCAGATAAATGCGCGAGTCGCCGACATGGGCAATGAAGCCGCGCAAATGGTCGCCTTGGCCAGCGATGAGGAGCACGGTTGACGTGGTCCCCATCCCACGTTTATCGGGCTCAGCTTGGGCCCGCGCATGAATGGCCGCGCATGCCGCGCTGACTGCATTTTCGAGGATTTGCAGAATCTCGTACGGCAAAATGGCAGGGTTATCGACCCGGTAGCGCTCGATGGTATCGCGCTTGGCGTTGACTGCATCGCGGATTTCGTGAACTGCAATCGACGAAGCGATTTCGCCAGCGGCATGGCCACCCATACCGTCGGCGACCAGGAACAACCGGAGCTTTTTATCAATGAGAAAATTATCCTCATTGTGCGTGCGCTGCCGACCTACGTCGGTTGCGGCTGCAAATGACAACTCCATGTAGTCCTTGGTACCTTGGTTTGGCGCGTAAGGCTAGGTGTGAATTGGGCAAAGGCGGTGGCCAAATCGCGCAACGTTGATGGCGCGGCAGCGCTCGTGCCTCGCATTCATCAGGCACCCGGTACGGCCGGTGGGCATTGCTACTACGGTCGCGATGGCGCGGCCCAGCTCGGCCGCACCACGTCGAGCCAACCGGTTTCGAGCTGTTCACGCACCAGGGCATCGAGCTCGCTCGGGCGCAGCGTCTCAAGCGCGGCAACCCGCCCGCCAATGACAACGTGGGGGGACGAATTCAGGCCTTGGTGGTGCAGGGCCAGGCTCATCCGGGTGGCGGTCCCGGCCATTACCGCCCGGCAGTGCGCAAGTTTGCCTGTGCTGATGCCAACTATGGCTGCGATGGCATCAACTTCGGCGACGCCATCGTTGCCGGCAGCGCGAAACATGGTGCGCGCCGATCGTGCAGCTTGCTCGCTAATCCATTCGACGCCGCTACCAAAACTGTGGGCGCACAGCGCCGCGTCCGCGATCGTGGCGTTGGCAATGAGTTGTGGGAGGAACAGTGGTGCCCACACGACGCGGACCCGGTCGCTGTAGCGTTTTTGCACTTCGGCGGCAGATTGCAGTTGCGCGGCGCAGGTGGCCGACGCAAGATCGCACAACACGACGATTGGGATATCGGCGTTGAGCGAACCGAGCGTTGGCAGTGCGGCCAAGTTCAACGGAAGGTTGATCAACTTGCCGCGTACCCGGTCTTGCGATCGCGGCGGTGCAATGGTTAACGGGTGCGCGCGATCGGCTTGACGAATTTGTAGGCCGGCTTGCACCGCATCGGCCGAAACCCCACGGCTCTGCCAATCGCGGACCCGCTCAAATGTCGTAACCACCAGCGGCCAAATCCGACCTGCCAAAAAGGTCGGTCCCATGTCGAGCCGATATTCGCCAACTACCGCAGTCACCGTGGCCCCGGAGGTTGGGAAATGGCGGCGCCATTCGCTGTAGTCCGCTCGGATGGCGTCATCAAAGCGATGTTGACGCCATGCTTGACGGAAGCCGTCGGGGTTCAGCCCAACATCGCTGGCGACGGTGAGCAAGGCGTCTTCGGTTGGCCGGGTTCGCACGCTCAGGCCAGCGAGGAATCGATACACGCCGCCTTGGGCCAACGCTTCGCGCACCGCAGCCACAAACGTCAGGCGGTCGGTGGTGGACGGCACCGTGACCACCACGATCCGCATCCGCTTGGGGTGCTCGTTGGAAAACTCTTGGATTAGGCGCAGCGTGCGCATGGCAACGTCGCTGTTGGTGCCGGTCAATTGCAGATACAATTTGACGGTTACCGGCGCGTCGGCAGCGCCGAAGCTCAACGCTGATTCGGGGTCGTGGTGCGGCACGGTAACCGCAGCCTGATCGGTGTGGCGAAGCACCACACGCGACGATGGCCGCGTGGCAGGCAGGTTGCTGCTGGGGCCGGCGACCGCCGATGGCACTGCCAGCAGGCTCAACACCGCAACCATAAGCGACCTTCGCATAGCGTTACCATAGCGCAGCGATCGGTGAAATTCACATGCAGGTTTACCGAATCAGAGTAGCCGTGTACTGTCCCGGCCCTCATGGCCCTTTCTGCATTGGCGTCTATCCCGTACATTCACATTCCTGCGCTTGGGCCCATTCAGCCGTTTGGCGTCTTGGTTGCGATTGGGGTGCTCGTGGGTGCGCACTTGCTGCGCAAGTATGGTGAGTGGCACGGCATCCACGACGATCACATTCGCGGCGTCACCATGTGGGTCATCGTGAGCGGTTTTATTGGCGCGCATGTGTTTGATGTCCTCGCGTATCAATGGTCCGAGTTCATGGAAGACCCGTTACTCATCGTGAAAATCTGGGCTGGAATTTCTTCTTACGGTGGATTTATTGGCGGGCTCACGGGCTTGGCTGTGTACATCTGGTGGAAGCGTCTGCCGCCGATGCTGGTTACCGATACTTGTACGGTTGGCTTGTTAGCGGCGTTTAGCATTGGCCGGATCGGCTGCGCCATCGTTGGCGATCACATGGGCCGTAACAGTGATTTCTTTTTGGCGCAAACCTGGCCATCGGCGGTGAACAAAAGCGGTGAACCCATCGCGTGGGTAACGCGACACAACCTGGGTATTTATGAACTTATGTATTTGATTGTGGTTTGCGCCATCGTCTTGCCGATTGCATTCCGTAAAAGCAAACGCATGCCGGCCGGGTTCATTGCGGTGCTGGTCGGCGCAATGTATGCGCCGGTGCGATTCTTCCTCGATTATTTGCGACCGGATTCCACCGACCCGCGTTATTTGTCGTTGACGTTTGCGCAATGGGCTTCGATTGTCGCGTTCAGCGTTGCCGTGATAGCGGCGATTCGCGTGTTGCGCTACGGCAAACCGGCGCCGGTTGGTGCCGATGTGGTGGCTCGGCCCGACGCGGCCAAAGTGCTCAAAGAAGTCATGGCATCAGAAACGAAAACCGCGACGAGCAGCAAAAAATAGCATGGACGCAGCACCGCGGCCGCAGGTAAGGACAATGCGTAGGTCTACGCGAACGACTGCGACCCAGCGCGAGTTATGCAGGCGCACCACGTGAGCGCGGTTGCTTGGTCGGTGTGGGCGATCGACGGGCTGGAAGTTCCAATGCCAGCGCCGGTTCCACCAGTCCGCACCGAACGCCCCGGTTGCTGGCTCGCCGATCAGGTCATTGCCGATCTTAGCGACCAAGTCGCCACGCTGGTCGCGATCGCAGCACGCTGGGATGGTTGGTGTGCCGAACATGGGCTGCAAATCCTGGAAGCCCGCGGGCCCAGTAAGACGCTGCCATTCATCACGCGGACCATCGCGGGCGATGACGTGGCGATGTGGCTGGGCTTGATGGGCGTGCGCGGCAAAGCCTGGGTCGTCCAGGTGACCGTCGAACGTGACAGCGCCCAACCACGGGTCGTAATCCGCGACGGTTGCATCCACAGTCACGGTCTGGCGATTCCCGTAATGCCGGGGGCCGTGCCTGGCGCGTTCATCGATGGTGCGGAATTTGACATCGAAGATTCATTTACTGTCGAGGTTCCCGGTGCGACCCCAACTGCGCTGATGGCATTTTACCAACCCTGGGCTGCTTCGGCTGGGCTGCGCGTAGTGTCGCCGGTAGACCTCGACCGGCCATATCTTACGTTTCGCCGTCGCCAGGTTGCCGTGTCGATTACCTTGGAGCGGCCAGCGTCGGTGGTGATTTACGTAGGCAAAGCAGTTGCGCAGTGACGGCTGCAGGGCGCTTGATTACGGCGCAATAGTGCGAGTCAGCGCTAAGGGCAGGTGGCTGAATTGTGAGCCGGCGGTTCCGCGCACGGCGCTAGCGTGTGCTGCTGTGGCTGTTGTCGCAATCGCCGCATGGCGCACCGGTCCGCCGATCCCAGCAGCGCGCGTTGTTACTGGTAAATGCACATCGCACATCGTAGTGTGAACCGGGTATACTATTGGACCGCCATGTCGCATCCTTTGGATCCTCTCGTCGAAGACGGCATCATCGATGAAGTGCTGGGTCGGCTCAAGAGCGGCAAAGAGGCCGATATTTATCGGGTGCGGCGGGCCGGGCAGATCATTGCGGCCAAGGTCTACAAGGACCGTGCTACCCGCAGCTTTAAGAGCAACGCCGATTACAAAGAGGGCCGCGAGATCCGCAGCACTCGAACCCGCCGTGCGATCGAGGCTGGCAGCCGGTTTGGCCGTGAGTCGGAAGAAGAGGCGTGGAAATCGGCCGAGGCTGACGCGCTAGGTAAGTTGTTCGCTGCGGGGTTGCGTGTGCCGCAACCGATCATGTTTTACGAAGGCGTGCTGTTGATGCAGTTGGTGGCCGACGCCGATGGCAACGCAGCGCCGCGGTTGATCGAGTTGACGCTCACGGCGGCGGCGGCCAATGCGCTGTATGTTGATCTGCGTGCGCAAATTGTCGGCATGTTGTGCTTGGATTTAATCCACGGCGATTTGTCGCCGTACAATATTCTCGACGGTGCCGAGGGTGCCACGATTATCGATTTTCCACAGATTGTTTCGGCACCACACAACTCGCGCGCTGAGTATTTTTTTCGTCGTGATTTCGAAAATGTGCGTGAGTTTTTGGCTGCATCCGATCCAAGCTTGTTGGCCTATCGCGACGACGCGCGCAAGATCTGGACCGCGTATGGCAGCCGAGATTTAACGCCAACGTTTGTGCCGTCGCCGCCAACGCCGCCGGCGGTGCGTAATGATCGTTATGATCGCGGGAACCGCGGCGACCAGCGCGGGCCAGGCGACGGCAATCGTGGCTGGCGTGACGGTGGGCAACGTTATGCTGCGCCGCCACAATCGCCACAACGCAATAGTGAGCAGCGCTTGAGTAACGAGCGCTATGGCAATGCGCCTCGATCGAGTGGGGCACCTGCGTCCGTCGCGCCGTCGCCGCAGAACCGGCCGCGTGGTGGTGACAATCGCTGGGCGCAAAACGGGCCTGGGCAAAATCAGCGGTTCGAAAATCGGCCGCCGCAAAACGGCCCCGGGCAAAATCAGGCGCGACAAAATCGACCGCCACAAAACCGGCCAGGGCAAGTGGTGCCACGCGCAGGTGATAATCGGGCGGGCCAACCTCAGCGCTTCGAGCCAAGCCGTGCGCCGACCCGAAATATCCGTCAAGCTAACGAGGCAAGGCGGCCGCAAGAGCCAGCGCGGCCGTCGGTCCCTTTTGATCCGATGCAGCCAGTCGATGAAATCGCAGTGACGAGTTGGGATCGTGACGGCGCCAAGACGACGCCGTTGCGCGCACCCGCACAGGGTTGGGTCGAACCGCCTCAGGTCGTTGAACGCAGTTGGCGGCCGGCGCCTCCCGTCGCTGTTCGGCCGGCCACCCCCCGCGGTGGCGGCGTTGCCCGTCGACGACCGCGTCGCCGGGGCTAGGTATTACGTACCCAATAGTCAGCTTACGCGTGGATGGGTGCGGCTCCGAGCGCCGAGATCGGCGAGCCGCGAGCCGAGTGAGCGGCGAGTGGTTGGCGAGTGGCGAGTGAGAAACCAGGATTGTTGAGGGTTCCTACCTGCGCAGCGCGCGTACCACCACGACCGCAGCGCCAAGCGCGAGTATGCCACCGAGAATCAACCAGCGATTAAGGCCGGACGAGCCTGGCGTAGGTTGCGTTGGTTGCAGGCTCGCCGCTGCGGTGGCCGGTGCGCCCGCCGCGGGCACGATGGCTGGGACCAAGGGCGTCGGTGCCGCCGCAAGGATCGGCGCGGCCAGGCGTTCGGGTTCGTCGCGCCACGTGGTGGTTTCAATCAACGTGCCGTCGACCCGTAGCGCCGACACTTCGATTTGCGATGCCGTTACGTTGACCCGCACAAAGTGATAGGCCCGCTCAAAACGCAGCACTGCGTCTTTGTCGATTTGTTTGGCTTTGGGCGAGCGCGGATACAAGGGGGCGCCGCCGCCGCCAGAGACAAAATAGCGTAGGCCGTTATGTTCGGCCCGCTCGTAGACGTGATCATGGCCCGAAAACACCGCGCTCACGGCATACTTTTCAAACAGCGGCGTCCATCGTTCGCGCAGATCACGGTGCCCGCCATGCAGTGAAATTGAATAGGGCGGATGATGCATTACCACGAAGATGTGGCGAATTTGCGAGTCTTGGCGGGCTGCCGATAGTTCGCGTTCGATCCATGCCGTTTGATCGGTGAGCGAAAAACTATGCGAGTTGGAATCGAGTACCAAAAAGCGCGAGTTGGCATACGAAAATGCATAGTAGCGTTCGGAGTCGGTGCCGTTGTCGGGAACGGAAAAATACGCCCGATAACTATCGGCGGTACGGCCCCGGCCTTGCCGATCATGGTTGCCAATCGACGGGAAATACACATTGTCTTTGAGCAACGGGCGTTCGACATCGAAGAAGGTTTGCCATTGTTCTTGTTTGGCACCGTCGTCGACCATGTCGCCCGTGCCCACCAAAAAGTCAGGTACTTCTTGGGCGATGCGTTCGGTCACGCGGCGATGCGCGCCGGCGTTTTCGCGTGAATCACCAAAGGCGATGAAGGAAAACGGGGAGTTTGACCCAACCACGGGCGCCGTGGCGAACTCGCCGGTCCAGGTTTGATCACCCGCACGCACCCGATAGCGGTAGCGTGAAGCCGGTGCAAGATCGGTAATCCGCGCTTCAGCGATGCGGGCTTTTGCCACCGCGAAGGTGCGGGGCGGCGCCGCGCTGCCATCGGCGCTGGGGCCTTCAACTTCAACGGTGGCAGGTTGCGCTGGCTCAAGCTGCCACATGATGGTCATCGAGTTCGGCGCCAAGTTTTGCAGATACGGGCCTTTGAGCATGCGGGCGGCACCGGCTTCGGCCGGCGCACGGCTACCAGCGCAAACCGCCAGCGCAATGGCGGCGGCAATCATGCCGGTGGCGAGCTGCTTTCCCATGCCTCCCGACTGTAGAAACCGTTGCGGCCAGATGCAAGTAAATGATGGTTTGATCGGGGCTAGGCCGCTGGCGATCGGCATTTGATGTTGCTAGCTTCCCCGGCTATGGCAACCGACCTCGCTACCTTGTCGATTAATACCATTCGGACCCTGTCCATTGATGCGATTCAAAAGGCCAATTCCGGGCATCCGGGTTTGCCGCTGGGATGTGCGCCGATGGCCTATGCGTTGTGGCAACAGCATCTGTGCCATGATCCGGCGCAGCCAACCTGGTGCAATCGTGATCGGTTTGTTTTATCGGCGGGCCACGGTTCGGCGTTGTTGTACTCGTTGTTGCACCTCACCGGTTATGCGCTGAGCATGGATGACCTCAAGGCCTTTCGGCAGTGGGGCAGCAAAACCCCGGGCCATCCCGAGTGGCATGAAACCCCCGGCGTCGAAGCCACCACCGGGCCGCTGGGCCAAGGTGCGGCCAACGCGGTCGGCATGGCATTGGCCGAGCGTTATTTGGCACAGCTGTTTAATCGCCCAGGCCACAACATCGTCGATCATTACACCTATGCGTTGGTGTCCGACGGTGATGTGATGGAAGGCGTGGCCTGCGAAGCGGCCAGCATCGCCGGCCATTTGCAGCTCGGCAAATTGATCTATTTGTACGACGCCAACGACGTGACCCTCGACGGGCCGTTGTCGTTGATCATGAGCGAAGATGTGGGCGCGCGTTATGCCGCTTGTGGTTGGCATGTGCAAACCGTGGTCGATGGCAATCACGATGTGGCCGGCTTGAATGCGGCGATACTTGCCGCCAAAGCTGAAACCTTGCGGCCTTCCTTGATCGTGGTCAAAACCACCATCGGGTTTGGTTCGCCTAAAAAAGCTGGCAATTGTTCGTCGCATGGTTCGCCGCTGGGCGAAGCCGAAGTTGCCGCAACCAAAACAGCCTTGGGTTGGGATCCTGCCCAATTCTTTTTCGTGCCGCCTGAAGTTGCAGCGCACATGTCGGCGCTGACGCGGGGTGCAGCTGCACGTACGGCGTGGGATCAAAGCTTCGCAGCGTACCGTCGCGACCACGCCGAGTTGGCGGCGAATTTTGAGCGTTGCTTGGCTGGTGATTTGCCGGCCGGCTGGGATGCCGAACTGCCGACGTTCGCCGCTGCCATTGCGACGCGTTCAGCTTCGGGCAAAATTCTTGGCGCGTTAGCTAAGGCGTTGCCCGAATTGTTTGGCGGCGACGCTGACTTGGGTGGCTCGACCAAAACCATTGTGCCGGGCGGCGACTACGACACCGCTGGGGTCGGGCGCAACTTGCGCTTTGGCATTCGTGAGCATGCCATGGGCTCGATCGCCAACGGCATGTTGTATCACGGTGGCATTCGGCCGTTTGTGGCAACGTTTTTTGTGTTCTCCGACTACATGCGGCCGCCGGTGCGCATCGCTGCGCTCAACAAACAGCCAGCGATTTATGTGTGGACCCACGACTCGATTGGCCTGGGCGAAGACGGCCCAACTCACCAACCGGTTGAGCACTTGATGGCGCTGCGCACCATGCCTAACTTGGCGGTGTTTCGCCCAGCCGATGGCAACGAAACCGTTGCTGGCTGGCGCTACGCCATGACCCGCAAAGACGGCCCAACTGCCTTGGTGTTGTCGCGCCAAGATTTGCCGGTGTTAACCGCGGCGGGTGCGCCTGGCGCCGAACGTGGTGGCTACGTATTGGCCGATGCTCCGGCTGGACAAACCGCGCGTGCGATCATTATCGCCACCGGTTCCGAAGTTGCCTTGGCCATGGAAGCGCAAACCGTGCTGCATGCCCAAGGCATCGCGACTCGCGTGGTGTCGATGCCTTGTTGGGAATTGTTTGCCAGCCAACCTGCTGCGTATCTCGAACAAGTCTTGCCAAGCGCTATCACCGCCCGCGTTTCCGTCGAAGCCGGCGTGACCTTGGGCTGGCGTGAATGGATTGGCCAGCGCGGCATCGCCATCGGCGTCGATCGTTTTGGCGCCTCGGCCCCAGGTGAAATTTTGCTAGCCCGTTACGGCATTACCGTCGACGCTGCGGTGCGTGCGGTGGTGCAGTTGACGGCGTAGCTTGGCCGGGCTGCCGCACAGCCGTGCCGCTGCCTGCGCTACGGCAGCACTCACTCGCTGCATACGATCTTACTGCTGCCGGTTGGTTGGTAGCGGTTCACTCCGAGGGTCAGCGACACCATTTGGGTTGGCGCTGCGACGCTGGTAGTGGTTTGGGTTTTGGCGGTTGCCGTGGTGATGATGGTGGTGGCTAGGGTCATGATGTTATTGACCCACGTAACACCGAGCTTGACTCGAAACAGCGACGTTAACACGCCGAGTAGTGTCACCACGCCGACGCCAGCTTGGGTTTGTGGTGTCATGAAGTACTGGCCGTCGGTAGGGCGACGATTGATTGCCAGCGCGCCGTAGTTAGGCAGCGCGAGCGAAAGTGCAAGCACGCCGGCAAAGCCGTTGACCGAGTCACCGGTCTGGTCAACGCTTTCGACCACGTAGCTAATCGTGAACGGTGGCTGCAACGCATTGATGCGGGCGACGCCGACCGACGGTTGTGAACCTTCGGCAACTTGGGTGCCGGTGTATTTGTTAGTTACGCCGAGCAGTGGGCCGCCTGGGTTGGCACATAGCGTGAGTTCTTGGGTATCAGCGATGCCACTTGGAACGTAGCGATGCGGCCGCTACATCGGCGCGAATTGCGCATTGATCGCAGCATCGTTCGCTGGCGTCACACAGGTTCGTGCAGCGCGGGCCAAACTTGGATCACCTGGGTTGGCATCGGCCGGTGGGGCATCGCCAGGAGCTGCGTCCTTGGATGCTGCATCAACATTGATGGGCGCTTCGCCGGCACAGCCCGCGAGGCCGGCAAGTAGTACAGAGATGTGAGTAAGGCGCAGTGCGTACCAGGGTATCGGCCGTTGGGCGGCAGTCAACGTGCGCGCCAGGCTTGAGGGCAACACTGCCTGCGCTAGCAACACTGCCTGCGCTAGATCAACGATGCGAGTAACTCATCGAGTGATGCCACCACGGGCACCAACTTGCCGGTTTCGTGTTCCCACATCGCCACGCGATGGGGAGCTACGGCATGAACGACAAGAAACTGTTGCTCAACGTCGCCCGATGTAGCGACCAGGGACGCAAGTGGCAGCCAGCCTTCGAAACGCTGCCAATCGACGTTCCAGTCGGCCGCAGCTGCGGCGACTGCGAGTTCGCCGAACCGGATCTTCAGGTTGGTATGCGGATCCGCAAGGTAGGTTGGCAACGTCGCAATGATCCGCGCATCGCGCGCGCGCCATTGGTCGGTTTCAAGGAAGTGCCGCAGTGGTGCATCAAGTTTCACGTGATACTTGCGTTCAAGGGTCGCGATCGCGGAAAACCGCCGTTCGGTTGCGAGTCGCCCGCCGCTGACCGCGCGTAGCAGCGGCCGATGGAACTTAAACACCACGAGGACCCAGACGAACAGCGAAATCCCGAAGCCAATCCACCCGACAACCGGGACTCCGCCAAATTGGCCAAGTGCCAGCAAGCCCGCGCCGATGAGCAGCATGATTGCAATGGAGTTAAACCCGCTGTCGCGATTGTTGTAATGTCCCGCGATGATGCCGGCAAGCACCGGGCCGTCGACGACAAGTACGATTTCGAAGAGTGTCATGGCCGGACCTTGGCGGCTTCGTTTGCTAACCGTGTTGCGAGGCGATCTTGTGCAGCCTTGGCATAATTTGCGCAACCCGCTGGATCGACCAACGGTTGCTGGCCTGCTAACCGTTCGAACAAATTGGTTAGCGACGGGTGGCCACTAAGTATGATGTCGCATTTTTCCAGTTGCCCAAGCTTCGCCATTGATGCACGCAATACCGCGACATAGTCGGGGTGGTCGGTAAAGCGATATCCGTCGGCTGACACAGCGTTCAGGCTGTCGGCAAAAACAAACTGATGACAGGTTGAGCCTTCGCAGGATTGCCAGGTCCAACTGGTGCCACCTGGCGAGTGGCCAGGGGTGGCGATAGCGGTTAGACGCAATGAGCCGACCGTGACGGACTCACCGTTGGCGACCAGACGATCGACCTTGACGGCGGGGAACGGCGGCAAGATGCCGACCTGCGGATCGTTCTTGTCGTAGGTGCCGGTTTCCAAACTGACGCGTGCTTCGGCACGGGCCAGCAGTTGGGCACCAGTGATCTGTTTTAGGCTGGCTAAGCCGCCGATGTGATCGACATGCTCATGACTACTCAGGAGAATTTTTACATCCGTCGGCTTGAAGCCTAACGTACGGATGTTTGACGCGATGGAATCAGCGGCTTCGGCCGTCGCCCCGTCGATCAAAATATGACCTTGGTCCGAGGTAACCAACAACGCCACGATACCGCAGGTGCCCACCATATAGACGTTGCCGAACACATGCGCTGGTGGTGCTGGATCTCCCCAGCCGTCACGGTCTTGGCAATGTTTTACCAGCCCATTTCGCGGTTGGGTTGGCACGGCAGCGATGGCCATAGGGGCCGGCTTTGGCGCGCAGGCGGCCAACCCACACGTGAGCACAGCGATCAACGTGACTGGCAAAGCTGGCATCGTATACATTTGAAATTGTGTCTATCGGCGTGGCGGGCTGTCCGGATACCGGACGCGCATGGTATGTTGAACGTGGCCATGGTGCAGCGGCCGGCGCTTGCGGATATACCCGCAGCGTTACTTCATTGTGACGGCGGTTTGCGCCAGCACGGTGTCGTTGGCGAGCACGAGTTTCATGATGTAGGGCTTGCCCCGGGTCAGACCTTCGTCTTCGCTGATGGTGAGGTCGCCGGACAGCACGGTGCTTTTGGGGTCGATGCCGGACAAGGTTAAGTCGGCGACGTAGCTCGCAGCTTTGTCAGCAGTGAAAAACTTCACCTTGAGCGTGGGCGCGGCGCCTTTGCCGAGAAATGCGGTGTAGTGAAACGTCCAGGCTTTGCCTTCGCCGGCATCGTGGCCAGGCAATTCGGTGAGGCGAGATTTTTTGATGCCGTCGATGGTTTCTTTGTCAGTTTTGCCGGCCGGTAATTCGGCCGTGCTCAGGACAATTTGATTCTTGAAGGTGGCGGTAACTTTGCGCGAAAAATCCGCATGGGCCAGGGATGCAGTGCTGGCTAGCAGCAGTGCAGTGACGAGTAGTTGAGCGAATGAACGGTAGATGCGAGTACCATTGATGTTGCGCATGAATCCTCCGTGGATGATGGGACTATGCGCGATCGACACCGCGAGCCGCTACTAATTTCGATCATTGCGCATCGCGGCAAGGCAGATATGATGCGGTGGTTGGTCGCGCCAGTAGCTATAATCTGCGAGTTTTTCGGTGTGCAAGGTCACAAAAAAACCCCGCGGTGAGGCGGGGTTAAAGCTGGGCCGGGCAGGCGATGCAATCGTCGGCAGGGTGCCAGCGACCGAGGCCATTGCCTGCGAGGCCGTGTCGGTTAGGCTTTTTCTGCTTCAGCGGCCGGGGCTGCGGCAGTTGCTGCAACGGCGACCGCCGCCGGCGCTGCGCCAGCTGGGGCTGCGCCTGCGCCACGTTGTGCGCGTTGCGCTTCACGCTCGGCTTGGCGTTGCGCCAAACGGGCGGTATCCCATGGCTTGCCGTCGGGGCCATTGCCATTGGCATCGGGACCGATTGGCTTACGTTCACGTGGCTCACGTGGTGGGCGTGGGGCGCGATCACCGCCACCCGCTGCAAACTCTGGGCGTGGACCGCGTGGCCCAGCAAATTCTGGACGTGGGCCGCGTGGTGGCAACGGTTGACCGTCAGGGCCGAGCCGTGGTGGGCGAGGACCGCGTGGCCGATCGCCACCTGGGCCGCCTGGACCACGATCGTCACGGCGTGGGCCACCGAATTTACGCGGGCCGCCTTTGCCGTCACCTTTAAAATCGCGTGGGGCCGAGGTCAATTGCCAGCCCATCCCAGCCCGTGGCATTTCGCCGCGTGCTGGCCGATCGTCGTCGGTATTTTCCGGCTTAGCGCCGTCTTTTTTAGCCATGAGGCTGCCGAGGCCTTTAGGTTTGTCACGGCCGCCACCTGGGCCGCCGCGATCACCGCCACCGCCGCCACCTGGACCGCCTTTGCCACGTTCGCCGCCACGGCCTTTGCCGCCACGGTCATCGTTGCTGCGCGCTGGCTTGTTCGAGCCAACCATGTCAGCGACATAGTGGAATTCGCCACGGGAATCGGCACCGGCTGGTGCGGTTTCGCCTTGAAAAACTCGAATCAGGCGCACGCGCTCAATTCGATCACCAACGATTTCCAGCGCTTCGAGCAAGCGAGGGACCCGTTCGGCAGGGACGCTGAGGGCGGCTACCAAGGCTTCGGTGAGGGCATCACCTTCGAGCGTGGCGTTGGCGGCTTTGGCTGCTGCGGCGCGGCGCAGCGTGAGGGTGGAGAATTCGGTCAAGGTCTTCATAGCGGTGGGGCGTAGCTACACCAAAGTAGGCCCCGAGCGCTACCGCGATCGAAAGGAACCGTAAAGAAGTTGGGATCCGCGCTGGGCTGACCAGCGCGTGCCTAGGTTTGGACTGGCCGGGTTAGGCAAATTTCAGGGCGCTACCGCGATCGAAAGGAACCGTAACGAAGTTGGGATCCGCGCTGGGCTGACCAGCGCGTGCCTAGGTTTGGACTGGCCGGGTTAGGCAAATTTCAGGGCGCTACCGCGATCGAAAGGAACCGTAACGAAGTTGGGATCCGCGCTGGGCTGAC
>JAGPDK010000330.1 GCA_018057605.1 Kofleriaceae bacterium
GCAATCACCAACCTTGGCGCGTGGGCGCGCGCTAGTTCTTGAATATCGCGTAACCACCGCGCTGTGTTACGCCGATGGCAGTTACGTCGTAGCGTATCCGGCACCTGCGCACGACCGAGATTTGCCGATGCTGCAACCGCCGCGTGGTGCAACCACCACCAATCACTTGCCCGAACGATTGCAAGATTGTGCAGTTCAGGGCAACGAGATCGAACAATGGCGCTACACCATATTTCCCAATCAACTCAACCAAGGCATCCTGACCCAACTGCATCGCGTTGATACTGCGGAAGGTGGCGTCAGCGAATTCATCATTGAGCTCGGCCGACAACTCGAAGCCGCGCCACGCCGCGCTAGCATCGTTTTTGTCATGGACGCATCGCGTAGCGTTGCCCGTGGTAGCGTCGACGATCAGCTAACGATGGCCGCGGATTTTCTGCACCAGGTACCGGATGCTACGTTCAACATCATCTTTGCTCGGCGCAAAGCAACGCCGCTGTGGCGCCGCATGCAACCGGCCGGCATGGCGCGCAAATTGACCAACCTGCCCGAAGCCGTCACGGAGCTTGGCAACGGCTCAAATTTCGACGACGCACTGCAACTGGCGGCGACCATGCTCAGCAACCTATCAGGGCCCAGTTATTTGATCGCGTTTACCGACGCACAATGGCGCAAATCCCTGCGCGCTGAACAGTTGCCCGCGCGCCTGGTCGGGTTGCCAGCGACGGCGGTGTTGCATTTGGTAACCATCCCGCGCGATGTTGGTTCGGACCGCAAGATCAGGCAAAGCAGCGCAAACCTCGTCGGCCTAGATTGGGATTTTAACCCAGACTGTGCCCCCCTCGCGGCCGCGTTCGGCCAGCGCTGGCGCGGCATGATCGTGATGTTGCAAGCGGCGCGCTGCAGTGGCGGCAGCGATGATATCAACCGTCGCAAGCAACCGCCGTTGAGTGCTCAAATGGTTCGGCCGATGTTGATTGAAAAGCTCACGCTCGACGGCGAACCAATCGCCGACGATGTCATGGAAGGTCACGCCGAGCGCGTCCGGAGTGCGACCCCTGGTGCAAAATTGCGGACGTTGCGCGGCACCATCTGGGGCCGCCCGTGGAGCCAAACTCGCATGGACGATGCCTTTGCAAGTCGGCATTTTGCTGCGGTGGCGCACACCACCGAGCTGGCCAATGCGATGACGGCGCCGCAAGCTGAACAAGTGGCTGTGCATGGCCACGCGATCTCCCCGTTTACATCAATGCTTGCCATCGACGGCCGTTTTGGACCCGGCGCGATCGCCCATGGCGACGAACTCGGCCTTTCCGCCACCTCGTCCGCGTTCGATCCGTGTTGCCGCGATATTGGCCATACGATGGGCTTTGCTACGGTAAAAGGCGATGAGCCGACCCTGCAAAGCCAATTGCAGGGCGTTGCGACCACTTGCACCACGGCGCACCACCTCTCGACGTGGCAAGCAACCGTAAAACTCGAACTGACCGGGCTCGAAATCGTTTCGGTCAGCACCCAATCCACGGCTGGAACCTTGTTCGAAACCTTTGTAATTGAAGGCATTTGGAACGTTTGGGCAGTGAATCCCAGCAACCTAGCCGAAGTCTCCGTGGAACTCAAAAACCTACCGTAAACGATCGCTAATGGTTTAGGACATAAACTTGGGCCGGGCCTGGATCCAATGTAGGATAACGTGTTCATTCACCTACCTCTTTGTGTTTCAAGCTGGTGCCAATGTCGAAAAATCGAAAGATCAAGGATACTTCGGCGAGTCGTGGGCGTGGTGCCGGTAACCCGGTGCTCGACGATCGACGTCGCGAAGTTGCGGGCGTTGTTGCCCTAGGCATTTCAGCATTCCTCCTGGTAGCGATGATTTCGCTGCAGGCCGGCCACTTGATCATGGGTCCGTTCGGCCGAGTCACCGCTGGCTTGTTTTACGGGATTGCCGGGGTTTGTTCGTATGCGCTGCTCGCGCTAGCGATGATCGCGGCGATTCGTACCTTGATGGAGAAATCGCCGGTGATGCCGTGGGAAATCGCCATCGGCACCGTGATTGGCGTGTTTTCACTGGCGACCCTGCTGCAATTGGCAGCACCACACTATCGGGTTGGTGGCTACGGCCCAGGCGGTGTGATGGGCGAACACCTCGCCGAAATTTTTCGTGCCGTGATCTCGACCGCAGGCACTGCTTTGCTGGGCGTGGTTGGGTTAGTGATCGCGGTGGTAGTCGCGACGCCATTGCGGATGCGTGATTTGCTGGCGTGGATCGGCCGCGGGTTGCGGCAAGTTGGCTTGGCGCTAGTTGCTGGCTTGGCGTCGATTGGTCGGTTCTTGGCGGATGTCGTTCGGGCCATCTTGCCGGAACGCGAAGCGTCGTACAGCGATGACGACGACGAACACGAAGACGATGACGTCATGGTGTTGTCGGACAAAGATAAAAAGCGTGCCGAACCCGCCATCATTGCGCGCGGCAAAGCTAGCAAAGAACCCCGCGAAGCCATTCCGGGATCGGAAATGGCCGGCGATACCGATCGCACCAATCCTGACGAACTCAACGACGACGCCGAAGCTGGCAAAAAGAAACGCAGCCGTAAAGCCTCAGCCAACGAAACTGAAACCGACTTGCCTTTGGCAGCAGCAACGATTGCCTTGGAAACTGCAACGCCCAAAGGTCGACGACGCATGGCAGCCGGCACCAAAATGCCGGAGTTTGACGCGGACTCGCAACAAGATGCCGAAGAGCAACTCGGCATGGCGGACACGACGTTGGTGCCAGCGATCGGCACGGCTGCGGCCGTCGCCACCGCGGCTGCGGGCGTAGTCAAAACTGCTGCAGCTAAAGCCGCTGCGGCAACCGCTGCGGCTGCTGCGCCGCCCACCATCGCTGCTACACCTGCCGCTGGTGCAGGCCCGGTGATCGTCGAGTCGCGCTTCAAACACGCTGACAAAGCCGAGATGGCCGCGAAAGAAAAAGCCGCCGAAGCCGACCGCCGCACGTTTATCAAAATTGGCGAAGGCGATTACCAATTGCCGTCGATCAACATGCTCAACTTCGACGCATCGGGGCAAAACCAAGTCGACAAAACCGCGATGCTCGAATTGTCGGCGCGGCTCACCCAAACACTGGAGAATTACGGCGTCAAAGGTGATGTTGTGGCGATTCGGCCTGGGCCAGTTGTCACCATGTACGAATTCGCACCAGCGCCAGGCACCCGCGTTAACAAGATCGTCAACCTCACCGACGACTTGGCTTTGGCGCTTGAAGCGTTGCGCGTTCGCATTGTGGCGCCGATTCCCGGCAAAGCCGCCGTCGGCATCGAAGTGCCAAACAAAATCCGTGACAAGGTTTTCCTCAAAGAGATCTTGGCCGACGATGCGTTCCGCCGTGGCAAAGCCCGGTTGCCGATGGCGCTTGGCAAAGACATCGAAGGCGGTCCCGCCGTCGTCGATATGGCGCGCATGCCGCACTTGTTGGTGGCTGGCACCACCGGCTCGGGTAAATCCGTCGCGGTCAATGCCATGATCACCAGCTTGCTGTACCACTGCTCGCCGGAAGACGTACGCATGATCATGGTCGACCCCAAGATGTTGGAGTTGTCGATCTATGAAGGCGTGCCGCACTTGCTGCTGCCGGTGGTTACCGATCCTAAAAAAGCCAACCTAGCATTGCGTTGGGCGGTCGACGAAATGGATCGTCGCTACGATTTGCTGTCGCGTTCCGGGGTGCGCGACATCGCCGGCTACAACGACAAAGTACTCAAGCTCAATGCGGCGCACGAAGCCGAGAAATTGCAGCGCGCCGCCAACATCGCGAAACGCGCGTTGGCCCGTAGCAACGGCGAAGCGATCGACCCTGACGATCACAGCGACGATGTTGTGGTGTCGTCAAGCTCGGATCAAACCGGCCCGATCAATGCGACCGAGCCACCGACTAAACTGCCCTATATCGTGGTGGTCATCGACGAATTCGCCGATTTGATGATGTGCGCGCCGAAGGAAGTTGAAACCTCGGTTGCCCGCATCGCGCAAAAAGCCCGTGCCGCCGGCATCCACCTAATCTTGGCCACCCAACGGCCGTCGGTGGATGTGATCACCGGCCTCATCAAAGCCAACTTTCCGTCGCGGATCGCCTTTCACGTTACGTCAAAAATCGATTCACGGACCATTCTGGATCAAACCGGCGCTGAAGCCTTGCTTGGCGCAGGCGACATGTTGTTCTCCGATCGCGGTGCTGCGCCGCAACGCTTGCACGGGTGTTACGTCGACGAAGAAGAAATTCAGCGCGTCGTTACCTTCCTCAAGACCCAAGGCCGCCCGGTCTACAACATGGAAATCTTGAAACCACGCGACGAAGAAGGCGAAGGCGGCGACGCCGGCAGCACGCCTTCCGGCAAAAGCGACGACGAAATGTACGACAAAGCCGTGCACATCGTATCGAGCACCGGCAACGCATCCATCTCCTGGGTGCAGCGGCAGCTGCGCATCGGCTACAACCGCGCCGCCCGCCTCGTCGAGGAAATGGAAAAACAAGGCGTGGTCTCCGGCCCCGATCACACCAACAAGCGCGAAGTCCTGATCGCTCGGAGTTAGGGCGCAAAGGTCGCTTGACGCGCGGCCAGCCATTGGTAGCAAGCAAATGCCTGCGCGGTTAGCTGGTTGTCGAGTGGCACGTTGGTGTTATCGAGTAGAACCGGCAGCAGTGCCAGCACTTGAGCGTATAGCTGACTGCCTCGCGCACAGACAGCACGGTCGGGCCGATAGGGTCTTGCCACCGCGCAAGTAGTTTCATCCTGACCGCACGGCTGGCGGTGGGCGGCAACAGCGCGCGCCGCCAACGAAGCAGCTTGGCGATTGACGTCGTATACTTCACAGCTGAGGCTACACGCCTCGGCCGCGCCCGGAAACGTCGCCGCAGCTCTGCGAAAGCGCGCAGCCCATACGCAGCCCATAAGCCCAGCAACCGGCGCGCTTGATGACGCTTGGTGCATCGCGCGCGCCACAGCGATGCGCAGTCTCGGCAGCGCCAACGATTGTGCCGTGATACGCGACCGCAAGATCCCGCCATGCCGCACCTTCGTCGTCGCAAATACGCCGCACCGCGAGCGCCAGCGATAGTGGTTACCTTCGTTGGCACCGCGAGTGAAGCCGTGAAATGTTGTACAACAAGCAAGCGAATTTTTCATTACACCAAGTATGGACTCGAAAATGACCCACAAAATGAAACCCGAAAGCCTGATGATGTCTTATGGATACAAACCAGAGCTTTCAGAAGGCGCGATAAAATGCCCAATTTTCCAGACTTCCACGTTTGTTTTTAAAAATGCTGAAGAAGGAAAAGCCTTCTTTGAAATTGCTTATGGGCATCGACTTCAAAAAGAAGGGGAAGCACTGGGGCTGATCTACAGCCGCATAAATAATCCTGACTTGGAAATTTTGGAGAACCGACTAACCCTCTGGGATGAAGCAGAAGCGTGTGCCGTTTTTGAAAGCGGGATGTCGGCAATAACAACCGTACTGTTAGAATTTCTCAAACCAGGCGATTTATTGCTAATTAGCAGTCCGCTCTATGGTGGGAGTGACCACTTCATCAAAAAAATTCTTCCCAAATTCGGAATCAACGTCGCTGAATTCCGAGTTGGTCAAAACAAAGAAGAAGTCATTGAAATAGTTAACAAGACAGGCTTGGCGGACAAACTTGCACTGGTCTTTGTTGAAACGCCTGCAAATCCAACCAATGATTTAATTGATATTGAAGTCAGCAAACAAATAGCCAACTTCTTTTCAACACCAGACAAAGAAGTTTTTCTTGCTGTCGACAACACCTACATGGGACCCATTTGGCAGCATCCGCTAAAACACGGCGCCGATTTAGTTTTGTATTCTGCGACGAAATATATTGGTGGTCATAGTGATGTAATCGCCGGAGCTTGTTTGGGTTCCAAAGCGTTGATAACGAGAGTAAAAGGACTCAGAACATTTCTGGGAAATATGGCCAGTCCGAATACCGGCTGGTTATTGCTTCGCAGTTTGGAGACATTAAAAGCTCGCATGGATATTCAATCCTTTAATGCGAACAAAGTTGCCCAGTTTTTGAACAATCATCCCGTTGTTGAAAAAGTATATTTCATTGGCAACTTGTCGGAAAAAGATGGTGAGCAATTTCGGATTAAGCAGAAACAGTGCCTGACAAACGGAGGGATGATTTCGTTTGATATCAAAGGCGGGGAAAAAGAAGCCTTCAAATTCCTTAACGCCCTCAAACTTATCAAACTAGCCGTAAGTTTAGGCAGCACAGAAAGCTTGGCGGAGCACCCTGCAACAATGACCCATGTTGATGTGGATGCGACCTTGCGACAAGCGCTTTCAATTACGGAAAAAATGATCCGACTCTCAATCGGCGTAGAATACTTTGATGACATCATCCATGACATCAAACAAGCATTTGACGAAACGGTACAGCCCACCTTGCCAAGGTAGCGGAGCCACTCGTTGGATCTACACAAACACGACGACGGAGTTTGCGCAAAACGTCGTCGACAGTGGGCATTTTTTGTTGTCTCTGCCCTCTGTGCCAACGTAGCTGAGACACCCGACCTGAAAAAATTAGTGTCGTACCACGCGACCTGCCCCGCAGGCGACCCAGGCGACCCAGGCGACCTGACCC
>JAGPDK010000017.1 GCA_018057605.1 Kofleriaceae bacterium
ACAGCCCTGTGGTCAATCACTGCATAACTCCAAAATCTCAGTTCTTCACAACTTATTCAGTTTTGCACTATGACCCACTAACAACATTATCAATCCTACGAAGTATCAGATTAACATTCTAAATCAGCACGTTATATATTTATCCTCACAAATCACAGCCCTTCTACTGATCCTACTTTGAAGATCTATTTATATAAAGAAATAGAGAACCGCGGAGCGAACCATGGAATTTAAGATTTCGAAGACAGAATTTCTCAAAGGCCTACGCTTTGCGCAGAGTATCGCCGATCGTAAAAGCACCATGCCGATGGTCGCCAACGTCCTGCTGCGCACCAGCGGTAAAAATCAGCTGTCGGTAATCGCAACCGACCTGAACGTTTCGTTGACAGCGGAATTGAAAAGCACCAACGTCAGCGAAGGTTCACTCACCATCGCTGCCAAAAATCTTTACGATCTAATTTCGAATGCGCCAGGCGACGAAATTTCATTAAAAAAAGCTGACAACCACTGGGCTGAAATCAAATCTGGCAAAGTTAACTACAAAATCGTTGGCATGCCAGATCGCGATTTCCCAAAGGTGCCCGACCATCGCGAGCTGACGTTCACCACGGTTGAATCAGCGGTGCTGCGCGACATGATCGAAAAAACCCTGTTTTCGGTCTGCAACGATGAAACTCGTTTTCACTTAAACGGTGTGTTGTTCGAAAGCAACGGCAAGACCGCAAAAATGGTTTCGACCGATGGCCACCGGCTCAGCAAAGTTGATCGCACGATCAGCGGCCCAACGCTTTCCGCCGGCATCATCATCCCGAAAAAAGGTCTAATCGAAATCAAGAAATTGTTGGAGTCCGCTGCCAGCGCCAAGATCGCAGTCAAAACTCCGCATATTTATTTGGTATCCGACGACGTCGCGCTTGCGGTTAAACTCATCGATGCGCAGTTCCCGCCGTATGAAGCGGTGATTCCAAAAGACCACAAGAAAGTGGTCATCGTGGACCGTTCTAAGCTCATTGATGCCCTCAAACGCGCTCAACTCATGTCGTCGGAAAACCGCGGCGTTAAATTCTCAGCAACACCTGGTACATTAACGATCACTAGCGACAATCCGGATTTGGGTGAAGTCAAAGAAGAAATCGACGCTGAATACAAAGGCGATGCAATTTCGATCGGCTTCAATCCGAAATACGTTGCTGAATTGTTAGGCCAAATCAGCAGCGATCAAATTGCCATCAACCTTGGTGGTGAACTCGATCCTGGTTTGCTCAAACCAGTGGGCGGCGATGACTATCTTGGCGTTGTCATGCCAATGCGCATCTAACGTTGATCGGCACTGTACGTGAAAATTGAATCCATCGTGATTCGCAATGTGCGCAACCTAGTGGATGTGCACGTTTGCCCACCAGCAAAATTTAACGTCTTTGTTGGTGATAACGGTCAGGGTAAATCTAACCTGTTAGAAACCATTTACTTGGTGTCCTCGCTGCGCTCGTTTCGCGCTAGCCGGCTTAGCGAGATGGTGCGGATTGGCGAGCCGTTGGCCGATGTGCAGGCACTGGTGCAGTACCAAGGCTTGACCCGACATTATCAAGTGCAAATTGAAGATGGCCGTCGCAAAGCATTGATCGATGGCAAACCGATACGACCGGTGTCAAAATATTTTGGCGACTTTAACGTGGTTGTCTTCACGCCTGACGATTTACATATCCCGCGTGGCACGCCTGGCGAACGCCGCCGATTTTTGGATCGCGCAGTGTTCAATCGCGACGCCAGTTATTTAGCGACCGTTGGCGATTACGAAAAAGTGTTGCGCAGCCGCAACCATGTCCTCAAAGAAATTGCAGGCAAAGTACGCACCACCAACAATCAAAATTCACTGCTTGCGATGATGGATGTGTTCGACGAACAATTAGTAACGATTGGCTCTAAGATTGTGAATAATAGAAATTCATATCTACAAGAGTTAATTCCGATACTTTGCAAATCATTTGAAGCTATTACTCGCAATGGTTTAAAGGTTGAATGCGGCTATCAAACCGAATGCGCGACGGTGGACCAGTTTGCCCATGGCATGGCAACGAATCGAGCTCGCGATATTGCGCGTCAAACGACTTCCATTGGGCCGCATCGCGATGATGTAACGTTTACGCTCGATGGCCACCCAGCTGCGGAGTACGCCTCGCAAGGCCAGCTTAGAGCCATTGTGTTGGCTTGGAAGGCAGCCGAGATTGAATTGATTACCGCAACCAGGCAACAGACCCCAATCTTGTTGTTGGATGATGTTTCTTCCGAACTTGATGCGAGTAGAAACTCGTATCTTTTCGAATACTTATGCAATACGGCTGGTCAGTGTTTCATCACCACCACCGACGACAAACACGTGCTTTTGCATGAAAACCGAGCTGATTTCCGAGTATCATCTGGTGAAATTAATTTAATAAATTCAAATATTTAGATAGGGATCTCTGACCCTATTCTGAAGCCAAAAATGCTTCAGCTGTTGATCTGTTCATGGTACCTAGAAAGTCACCAAAAGTAGGCCACAAATGGCGGATACCACAGTGCGATCAGAGGGTTCGGAGTCAGAATACAACGCCGGTTCAATCGGGGTTCTAAAAGGGCTAGAGGGCGTGCGAAAGCGGCCTGGCATGTACATCGGTGACACCGATGACGGCACTGGCTTCCATCACCTTGTATTTGAGGTGGTTGACAATTCAGTCGACGAACACCTCGCAGGTCACTGCAGTCAGATTGACGTCACGATTCATTTCGACAACTCGGTGTCGATTGATGATAACGGGCGCGGCATTCCAACCGGCATGCATCCGGTTGAAGGTATCCCAACGCCGCAGGTGGTGATGACCATGCTGCATGCTGGCGGTAAATTTGGCGGCGAGGGTGGATATAAAGTTTCAGGTGGTTTGCACGGCGTCGGGGTGTCAGCCGTGAACGCACTTTCGGATTGGCTAAAATTGGAGATCCGGCGCGAAGGCAAAGTTTTTTACCAAGAGTACGGCGCTGGCATTCCAACGACCGAACTTAAACAAATTGGCGTCACCGATCGGCGCGGCACCAAAGTTACGTTTCATCCTGATCCAACCATTTTTAAAAACGTGTTGGAATTTTCGTTTGATCAACTCGCCCAAAAATTGCGAGAGCTTTCGTATCTCAACAGCGGCTTGCTCATCGTGTTACACGACGAGCGCAACGACCGCAAAGTTGAGTTCAAAGCTGACGGTGGCATCAAACAATATGTCGCCGACATGAACGCCAATAAACAAGTGGTGTCGGACGTGGTGTCGTTTTCGGGCGAGTACCAAGGTTGTGCTGTCGAAATTGCGATGCAGTGGAACGACGGTTACTCCGAGTTGGTTACCTGTTTTACCAATACAATTAAAAACCGCGACGGCGGCACGCACTTAACTGGCTTTCGTCAAGCGATGACTCGGACGGTGAATAAATACGCCGACGAATACAAACTACTCAAAGATAACAAAGGTGGTTCGCTGTCGGGTGAAGACCTGCGCGAAGGCATCACCGCGGTTATCTCGGTGAAAGTTGGCGATCCAAAATATTCGAATCAAGCCAAAGACAAGTTGGTTTCATCCGAAGTCGGAACAGCGGTTGCCAACGTGGTAACTGAAATCCTCGGCAATTTCTTGGAGCGCAATCCTAAAGAAGCGCGTGCGATTATCAACAAAGCTTTGTTGGCATCAAAAGCCCGCGAAGCTGCCCGCAAAGCGCGCGAGATGGTGCAGCGCAAAGGTGCGCTTGAACTCACTTCGTTGCCAGGCAAACTCGCCGATTGCCAGGAGCGTGACCCGAAAAAGTCCGAGCTGTTTATCGTCGAAGGTGAGTCGGCCGGTGGCTCCGCCAAACAAGGCCGGTCGCGGCAGTTTCAAGCAATTTTGCCGCTCCGTGGCAAAATCCTCAACGTTGAAAAAGTGCGGTTCGATCGCATGCTGGGTTCGACCGAACTCACCACGCTGATCACGGCATTAGGTACCAGTGTCGGTGGTGAAAAGAACATCGAGAAGCTGCGCTATCACAAGATCATCATCATGACCGACGCTGATGTCGACGGGTCGCACATTCGTACGCTGCTGTTGACGTTCTTTTTTAGGCATTACAACGAGTTGTTCGAGGGCGGCCACGTCTACATCGCGCAACCGCCGCTGTATAAAATCAAAAAAGGCAAAGTCGAGATGTACCTCAAGAACGAGGCAGCACTCGAGGAGTACTTGTTGTCGAGCGTGTGCGGTGAAACCATTCTGTCGGGGCAGCGCGAAGGTGCGCCGGTCGCGGTAACAGGCACCGAACTGTCGGACTTGATTAAGCGTTCAAACTCGACGAAGCGTTTGCGTGAGCAGTTGGAACGCCGCAGTGATGCGCGTATCAGTGCAGCTTTCGCTGAAGCCGGTATCAGCGAAGAAGATTTGCAAGACAAAGCAAAATTGGAGCGGCTTGAAGCCAAAGTGATGGCGGAAGTATCGCGTCAGCACGGCGAGCTAGGTCACGCCGCAGCCGAGTACAAACAAGAGGCGGAAACCGGCAACTGGGTGATGCGGTTTCCAGCTGGCGTGTTTGGCGTTAAGCGTGAAACCCGCATTGGGCTGGAACTTTTGCGGACGCATGAGTTTATGGAAATGCGCAAAGTGTCAGCGGGTATGCGCGCCACGATTAGCGCACCGATGATGTTAACCATTGAAGATAGCAAGAGCGAGCCACGTAGCATCGGTAGCTTCGAAGATCTGGCAATTTACGTCGAAGAATTAGGTCGTAAAGGTTTACAGATTCAGCGCTATAAAGGCCTAGGCGAAATGAATGCGGAACAATTGTGGGAAACCACCATGGATCCAACTAAGCGCAATTTGCTCAAAGTCAAAGTTGAAGAGATGGAAGAAGCCGACAAAATCTTCACGAAACTCATGGGTGATATGGTCGAGCCTCGTCGAGAATTCATCGAAGAAAATGCACTTAATGTGCGCAACCTCGACGTGTAGCACGAGTTTGCGAAGCACCACGCGATGAAGAACGAAGCGAAACTTGCGCAAGCTCGGCTGCTGTTTGAAGCAGCGCTACGGCAACGTGGTGTCACCGTGGTGCAAGTTGACGATGGCTATGAAATCCATCGCGACGGCGGTGTGCTGGTGGCCAACATCGAAAATGTTTCGCGGCAGTTTGCGACCACGGGCGATGCTGGCTTGATCGACAGTTTTGTTGATCAGCTGGTTGGCGATGGCAATGCTGACGCCGGCGGCGGCAGCAGTATTGAAGAACCGACCTGGGACGAAGTCAGGCATCGCATTTACTGGGCACTCGAAAATCGCGCGGTTGAGATCGGTGACGCTCTGGCGACGACCGTTTCGCGCGATGTCCGCAAGGTCTTGGTGTGGACTGATCCCAATGAGAGTCGATACACGTACATTACGCCAGCCCAGGTTGAAGGTTGGGGAGTTGATGCGGCGGCGGTGATGGCCCGCGCCGAAGAAAATCAAGCTTCGCTGCTGCATGAAAAATCTCTGGAGGTTAGCGACTTGGAAGGCATGAAGGTGGGGATGATTCCTATTGCCACCGGCCTTAAGGCCTCGGCTCTCCTGGCTAGTAATTTCAAGATTTTCGTTGGTGACGCAGTTGAATGGCCGGTATATGCGGTGGTGCCTTGCCGTGATTTTGCCTTGATATTCGCGCAGCGCGATCAAGCCTTGATCGAAAAAATTGGGTCGGTTGTGTTGCAAGAATTTGACGCGAGCGCGTATCCGATTACCGCCGAAATCTTTGCGATCGACGACGCTGGCATCAAGGCCATCGGCAAGTTCGAAGCATAATTGGCCAGGCGCTGGCGCTGCAACGAATCTGCGATGCAGCGCACAGCATTGAGCTGTCGCGAGGCAAAAAAAATCAGCTGAACCCGAAGGTTAGCTGATCGCCACCGTGGCCTACGTGGCAGAGCGATGTGCCGACCGTGTGCTGGCCGACTGCCAGATGTTACGAGATGCCGCGGATCTTGCCGTTTTTGTGACCGGTGAAAACCCGCTTGGTGTTGCCGATGGCGGCAATGCGTTCGAGCGCCAAGTTGTCGGCAGCTTTGTAGGTTGGAATCTTGCCTTCGGATGCTGCGGCGTAGACTCGTTGTAGAATATTGAAGATGCCTTCGGCATGGTGCAGCGCGCGATCGGCGTTGTAGCCTTCGAGCTCGTTGGCAACATTGATCAAGCCGCCGGCGTTGATGACGTAGTCAGGGGCATACAAAATGCTCTTGTCTTGAATCATCGGGGCGGCAATCTTGTCGTCTTCGAGTTGGTTGTTGGCGGCGCCAGCAATGACTTTGCATTTGAGGCGTGGCAACGTTTTGGCGTTGACCGTTGCGCCGAGCGCGCAAGGTGCAAAGACATCACAATCGAGATCGTAGATTTCTTCGGGGCTCACCGCTGCGCAACCGGTATCGCTGGTCACAAATTTGACTCGATCCGCGTCGATATCGCAAACCGTAACTTTGGCTCCACTTTGCACCAAATGTTTCGCCAAGTGATACGCGACTTGACCGGCACCTTGGATCGCGACCTTTTTGCCGCTGAGGTCATCTTTGCCGGTGATGAATTTCATCGACGCGCGAATGCCGTGGAACACACCGAAAGCGGTGACTGGTGACGGATCGCCCGAGCCGCCAAGGGCGCGACTGATACCGGTGACATGTTGGGTTTCCATGCGGACCCATTCCATATCGCGGACCGAGGTGCCGACGTCTTCGGCGGTGATGTAGCGTCCGCCGAGGCTGTCGACGTAGCGGCCAAACGAACGGAACAGCTGTTCGGTTTTATCTTTTTTGGCGTCACCGATAATCACGGCTTTGCCACCACCAAGATTAAGGCCAGCGACGGCAGCTTTGTACGTCATGCCGCGCGATAAACGCAGCACATCGCGCAGCGCATCTTCTTCGCTTGCGAAACTCCACATGCGGGTACCACCTAGTGCTGGGCCCAACGTGGTGTTGTGAATTGCAATGATTGCTCTGAGCTTGGCCGTACCGTCGTAGCAGTGGACGACTTGTTCGTGCTCGCGAAGTTCCATTTGTTCGAAGACGTTCATTGTATTTTCCTGGTGAAGACGCGGGCACACTAGCCCGCGGAAAACCAAATCGGTAGCGCGAATGCTGCGATTTTATCGCCGTGATTTGCCGCGCTGCGGCATGAAGGCGGCGGCCATTAAGCGCGTAAATTTGGTGACAGTTTGGACTGGTGCGTTGACTACAGTGCGCGGTGCGCAGCAGCCGCAAAAATGGCGCTGTGATGCGATGCATCATTCAGCCGCACCACTTGGAGCTCGGTTAGGCTCGGGCCTGTGAGCGCATTAAGGGTGGCCGGGCTTTGTTGAAATGACCAGACTCGTTCGAGACTCAGCCCCATGATTTTGCAGATTAGCGCGCGGTTCACGGCATCGTGAGCGACTAACAATAGCGTTTCGTCGTCGGCCATACCGGTCATCGCTTGTGCAAGGGCACGCCAGGCCCGGGTGGTTACTTGACCGAGTGATTCGGCTCCAGGGCCGGCCGGCAGCTCAGCAGTGGGGTGTAGCCGCCATTGCGCCAACATGGCCGGGTCGGCCAGCTCGATTTCGCTGGCAAGTTTGCCCTCCCAGCCACCGTGGCTGATTTCGACTAGATCTGCATCGAGAGTGAGCAGGCTCGCGCGATCGCCCAGCGCAATTTCGGCGGTACGGCGGGCCCGTTGCAGTGGCGAAGCTACCGCACGATGAATTTCGATCGGCTGCAAACGAACCGATAATGCTCGGGCTTGCGCTTCGCCATCATCGGACAAAGGAATATCTGTGTGGCCTTGATAGCGACCTTCTTTGTTCCAAGGGGTTTCGCCGTGGCGCGCAATGAGAATATTCATGCGGCTAGCTTACGCGCAGTTTTAGCTTTGGGGTAAGCATGAAGGATGCAATCCAAAGCCACTACGGTTAGTGCATATCTGGCGGAATTGCCGGTCGAGCGCACCACCGCAATGACTCAATTGCGCCGTGCGATCAAACGCAATTTACCAACGGGTTTCGTCGAGATCATGCAATACGGCATGATCGGCTACGTCGTGCCATTGGCAAAATTTCCAGCGGGCTATCATACGACGCCGAACACACCGTTGCCGTTTATCGCGTTGGCATCGCAAAAAAAATTCATCGCGCTGTATCACATGGGACTGTATGGCAATCCCACGCTCTTGGCCTGGTTTACCAAAGCATATGCTGCGGCCAACGTTGGTAAACTTGATATGGGCAAAAGTTGTATACGATTTAGTAAATTCAACCAGCTGCCGGTAGCGTTGATTGCCGAGCTTGCCAGTAAACTATCCATGGCCGAATACATCGCGCAGTATCAAGCGAGGTTGCGCGCGAAATAGATTTGGGCCTTGCAGTACCAGCGGTGCACAAGCCAATTTCGTCGCTGATGTCGGCTGCAACGTGCTGGTTCGGCACGACGTCCGACAATAAAAATTTTCGGGCTACGTTGCAGCGGCTGCGGGTACCGGTGCAAAGATCACGTCGATTTCGCCGAGGATCTTGTCTTCGCCGACGCCTTTAGCGATGGCGAGTTCTTTCACGATTAAACTGCGCGCAGTGTCGAGCATTTTGCGTTCGCCGAACGACAGTTCTTTGGTCACCTTGAGCACGCTAAGGTCACGCATGACTTCGGCGATTTCGTAGATGCTGCCAGTTTTGATTTTTTCCATGTACTCGCGATAGCGGCGATTCCAGGTTTGCGTGTCACGAGGCACATCGCGCGATTTGAGAATCGCGTACACCTCTTTGACCTCTTTGGCTGGGATAATTTCGCGCAAGCCGACGGTAGTGGCATTGGTGGTTGGGACCATCAATTTCATCCCGTTTTCGAGGACCTTGAGCACATAGACGCCAATTTTAGAACCGCCGAGCTCGCGGTCTTCAACGGCCACGACTTCCGCAACCCCGTGAACGGGATACACCGCTTTGTCGCCTACGGAAAATTGGAGTTTCAAATCGTCCTCAATGGAATCAATTGTAACTAAGATGGACTGCTAGGTCTGCGCACCAGCGGCGTTGTCACCAGCGATCGGATTACGTTGGGCTAGGATAGCAACCGAGCCGTCACCTGTCAAATCACGACCTGGAGATAAATCACTATTATCAATAAGTTAGTGAATATTTGAAGAATTAAAACTGGCAATGATACGGGAGTGCCATGGCAACTGCCAGGTTCGCTGGCGGGCGACGGGTAGGCGCGGCGATGTCGAGTCTACGTTGTGGCTAACCCACTGCAAGTAGCCTGCTTGTCTACATGGAACCTACAGGGTTGCTGCGGCGTAGGCGGTCTTGAAAGCCAACCCAACCAACACCGCGCCCCCAGCGATTTCGAACCAGGGTGTAGGTTCGCCGCTCCCACGCCGCCGAAGTTTTCGACCGGCTACTATGGCTACGGCACTGCAAGCCATTGTTACGAGGCCGATCAAAATAATTGAAATTATTGGAGTAACCGCAAGTGTCGGAAGGGTGGCACCAGCTGCTGCGGCGTCGATGCTGGTTGCCAAGGCAAGCGTTATCAACAAGATGAGTGACGGTGCTGGGGATGCGTCGATGGCTGCGACGGCTGTGGCTGGCTCGGCGGTGTTGGTTTTGGATCGAAATCCTCCAATCGCCATGCGAACGCCGACGATTAGCAATAATCCCGCTGCGATCCATAACTTGGCGCTACCTACAAGGCCTTGGCCAGCATGCCCCAGCGCTAGGCCCACGCCAGCCATGCCAGCTTGAAAACCGCAAAATAACATCGGTACCAAGAAAATTTCACGGCGGGCGCCTACCAAGCCGCGCGTCAATGCGACTGCAGTGGCGTCCATCGCTAATGCCAAAGCTAGCAAGAATGCATGGAGCACGAGGTGATAGTAGCGCGGTGAAGCGGCGGTTGGTGAATCGAAGTCTGCGGAAACCACGCCGGACTGGGTTGGCGGCTGGACTGCGTTGGCCCACTTGCCTGGCTACGTGGGTTGCATTGAATCGCAAAAGCGCTGCAGTGGTTCGCGGCGCTCGGGCGGCACGTATTCAAGATTGAGTTGGCGATCGGTCACTTCAAAGAAGGAACGATCGGAGGCGAGCAGTTCGTTGGCCGCACGGGCGATTTCCACGGCTGTAACGTCGGCAAGGTTGATCCGCACCAGTTCAGCTTCGGCTTCACGTTTGTTTTCCAAGAAAAATCCGCCGAGGATGAGCTTGGCTTTGACTGCCATCTTGTGCAAATCGTCGCCGGTGCGATGCGGTAGCGCCAACACATCGCGCAGCAAGTCAGGGGCCGCGCTGCAATTGGCTTCATAGGCTCGGCGAGCCACAAAGCCGAGATCAAACACAGCGAGCTGTGGTGCAAAGACCAAGCCGTAGATGCGCGCCATGCCGGCGTAGTAGGTGAAGTGTTTGCCAATTTCGCGCAGCAAGTCGGGGCGCTCGGTGAGTTCACGGCCAAGGCGGCGGTATTGATGGAAGACATCGTAGACCGACCGCAAATTGCGCATCTTAATGGCTTCACGCAAAAAGTTATTAAAGAAGCGGATCATCAACCGCAGCGAATGATCTTGATGGTGTAGTTGCGCTTGGGTTGCCATGACCCGGAGCGCATCAGAAAAGCTGGAAACTGTATCGGGCGTTTCGGTGAGTGCGCGCACGAAACCAAGTTCGAGCTGTTGCAGGCACTTCATCTCGTACCAGGTCTTGCTTTCAGTCAGCATTTCGAGGGCTTCGTCGGAAAATCCGATAAAATCGCCGCGATCAACCACGTGCCACTCTTTGGGCATGCGCTTTTTTAAGCCGTCGTAGTGGTCGAGCAAACCCTTGAGCGCCCACACTGCTTCACGGGCGACATCGCGGTCGTCGCGCTCAAGCGATTTAATGATGATGGTACCGATTTGCCCAATGCGTTGCGCCACCATGTGTTGCCCAACATTGATGTCGATTTTTCGGTCAGCAACTTTGACTACGATGCGCATTGTGTCATCGCGCAACCGCACTACGACACGCGATGGATCAAGGAAGCGCACGACATAAAAAAAGTACGGAATTAGAATGGCCCAGCCAGCGAGGGCCGCAAATACCGAAAGCGAAATAGCCCAGGTCGGTGCAAATTTTGGCCCGATAATGTACGCGACCCACAGCGAGTGTGCGGCGCCGGTAGCCATGAATGCCAAGACCCAACGGTTGATGCGGTCGCGCAAAAACAGTTCGATGAGTTTGGGCGTATGCATGTTGGCGGTGAGCGGGATGGCCAACCCGATGGTCGCGATCAGCATCGCCAGCACGTTGTTATAGGCGCGCGCCATCGGCGACAAAATATCGACGAGCTTGGCATTGTTGGTGCCAGCCCACGACATCTCACCGATGCCTGGGTAACCAGCGCGGTGCCATTCAATAAAGAATTCGCTACCGAACAGGAACGCAAACGCCACAAAGGCGAAGAGAAGTGAACGCAGAAATAGCCCGCGCATAGTTGGTTAGGCTACCAGGCAATTGACTCAAGTCGCTAATTTTCGAGTGAAAATTCTGCGCTTGGGAGGCGCGCGTTAGTGCAACGACAGCACCGGGCGAGGTTTTGGTAGAAGGTGCCGATTGAGTCGCGAGACATCGGTACGCTGACTGATGCGCAAGGGCGGACTTGTTGTACTTTCGCAGGCATGAAGATCAACACGCTCGAAACCTGGCATCACATCGTGCGTAGTCGCGACGCTACGCGGCTTGATGATCTGCTTTCGCCACATGTCGTGTTTCATTCGCCCGTGGTTCATACCGCTATTACCGGCAAGCCGGGGACATTGCGCTATCTACAGGCGGCGATGCAGGTGTTTTACAACCCAAGTTTTCGCTACATTCGTGAGATCAGCAATGCTCACGAAGCGGTGTTAGAATTTGAAGTTACCCTCGATGACACCTATGTAAATGGCGTCGATTTGATTCGATGGGATCACCAAGGTCGAATCGTTGATTTCAAAGTTATGATTCGGCCGCTCAAAGCGATGCAATATATTCATCAGCAGATGGCGGTCATGCTGCAAGCCAAACCAAGCTCGTCGTAGCGCGCGGGCGCGGGCGCAGTCGCAATCGCTGGCGTCGGCACACGGGTTGGCGTAGCCACGGGCGTGCGATCCGGACTCAAACAGTCCCCCCTGCGGTTTGGAAGTTGTGTACCATTGAGCGGTGATGATCCTGCGGACCACGTTGGCGACGTTTTCGCTGTGCTCCCTGTATTCGCTGTGTGCAACGTTGGGGGCCGGCTGTTATGCGCCGCCACCTAATAGTAGTGTTGCGTGCGAAGAGGGTTCGCTGTGCGACAATGGCCAACTCTGCACCAACGGCGCGTGTGATACGCAGTTGCCTGATGCGCCGTTGCCAGTGGATGCATGTGCGACTGCTACGTGCGCTGGCGATCAGTTGGTGGGTTGTGGCCAGCCAGAAGTCTGTGCTTTGGGTTGTACCGTCGATGTTAATGGCAGCAGCGCGCATTGTCTTGAGCTCAAGCCTTCGAACGGTTTCAACGATTGGGCGATTACTGTTGGCACGTCCTCGCTTACCGTGAATTCTCAGCTCGTTGCAGATACCGAGACCGGCGAGATCTCGCAGGGCATGGGCAGCGGCCGCATCGTTGTGCGCAGCGCCGGCGTAGGTTTGCGCGACGGCATCTATTTCGCAACGCTGTCCGGGGCACCTTCGGTGTTTGCGATGCACGATCTCACGATCGTCAATGGGGGCGCGCTGCGCGTGATTGGCGCGCCAGCTGCAGTATTGCTCGTCGACGGTAATGCGGTCATTGCCGGCCGCCTGGATGCGTCGGCCGGGTTGGATCCGTTACGTCCGGTCGGCCCGGGGGGTGGCAGCGGTGGGGCAACGATCGCCGCTGCTGGCGGCGGTTGCGGCGGCGGTATTTTTGGCACATCCAGTGGGACGTCTGATGGCGGCGGTGGTGGCGGCGGTATGCGTGACGCAGGTGGCGGCGGTGGCGGTTCCAACGCTATGCCACAGCTCGGCGGCGCTGCTGGTGCAAGTTGTAGCATCACTGATTTACAACCGTTACGTGGCGGCAGTGGCGGTGGCACTGGTGGTGCCGGCCTCGCAATGGTTAGTTTTGGTTGGGGCGGGCACGGCGGCGGAGCGTTGCAGCTTTCGGCGCGCAATCAAGTCGTGCTCGAAAATAGCGGTGTCATCGTGGCGTCGGGCGGTGGTGGTGGCGGTGGCCAATTTATCAATGCATCGGGTGGCGGTGGCGGCGGTGGCGGGGCTGGTGGTGGAATTTTGATAGAGGCACAAGTTGTGGTCGTAATCGGTGCTATGTTTGCAAATGGCGGCGGCGGTGGTGGCGGCGCAGACATTTCGACGGCCGGTGGCAACGGCGCATTTGGCCAGGAAAGCATGCAGCCGGCGCAAGGTGGCAGTTCCGGCGGCGGTGCCCGAGGTGGTGATGGTGGTACCAACATTCAAGCGCGCGACGGCCGCGTTGGTAATAATGGTGGCGGTGGCGGCGGCAGTGCGGGTGTCATTGTGGTGCGTAGCCGCGACGCGATGCTGGCGGGGCCGGCGTCACCGATGGTGCGTAGGTTGCCGATGTTGACGCAGTAGCTCAGCGGCTTATGCGCCTGGCGCTTTGGCCCATGCTGCAATCGCGAAGCGTGGCAGCACGACTTGGGTGTTGACATCCTCGAAACCAGCGGCCACCAAGCCCCGATGCAGTGCAGCCGCCGAAAACCGAGTGGGATGAATGTCGCGTCGCGAAAAACCATCGCGTCGAGCGATCAGTTCAAGCGCGGTGGATTCGACCGCCGGCAACCACGGTTCGCCGTAGTTTGGCGTGCTGAGCCACAACCGGCCGCCGGGCAACAAGGAGCGGCGCAGTCCGACGAGCCACATCGGCCACGCCACTACGTGTTCGACAACTTCTTTGGCGTAGATCGCAGCGTATTTGCCACGCTTGCCACCACCGGGCCGATTGCGGGCAGCGGCAAGGCCTTGATCTAGAGGGACTTCAGCCGGCACCACGTGGCCGGCAACAATGCGCGGATCGTGGCGCGCCATCACGGCTTCGACTGCACGTTCGTCGATATCCGCCACCGAAAACGTCAAATTCTTGGGCGCGGTATCGATCTCATGCAACAGGCCGCAGCCCACCACCAGCACATGGCCAGTTGGATGTTCGTCGGCGACAGTGCGTAAAAATGTACTAAGATTGCGCTCGAGTGGTGCGTGATACAGCGACCACGGAAAGCGCCGCGCGCGTGCGTGATTGCTAAAATAGTCGGTGTCGTTGCTGGTGCCCGTCATGTTCGTGATGCCCGTCATGGTTGCTTCGCGGCTTACGATTTTGGTTGGATTTCGCCGCAGGAGGCGATGATCATGTACTCATAGGCGTGCGGCGAATCGGGCGGCACCAACGGATCTTGGATAGCCCAGCTCACCAATTTGGTTAGCGGTGCCAACGCGGCGTCGGGCAAATATTTGTACAGCTTCGCTGGGTAGTGGCCGGTGGCTTTTTTGGCAATAAATTGTATCAGCGCAGGTGGCATAAACATGCGAAACAAAAACTCGGAGCGTTGCGAGCCAAGGCCCAACACCGAATCAACATGCCAGCCGTTTTGGGCCAGCAAGCGGCGCCAGACTTTTTGATCGTACAGGTGCCAGTGTTGGAAAAAACCATTCATGGCGCCCGAGAGCGTCATGGCCAGTCGCGGTGCATATTTGAGCAAGGTTGCTTGTACGCGACCTTGGTACGCCCACTGTGGTGTTGGCACAAACATCACCAAGCGGGCGTTGGGTGCGGCGGCAGCTCGTAAATTGCCGAGCGCAGCGTCGATATCAGGCACGTGTTCAAGCGAACAGTTGCCGATGATTTGAGCAAAGCGCTGCGCAGGAAAAGGTTGTTCGGCCGAGACATCGGTGAGTTCGGCAGTGATACGCAGTTTGGCTTGCGCGATTTCGCGTGCCGAAATATCGATGCCATACATGTCGTGTTTCATTCGCCCGTGGTTCATACCGCTATTACCGGCAAGCCGGGGACATTGCGCTATCTACAGGCGGCGATGCAGGTGTTTTACAACCCAAGTTTTCGCTACATTCGTGAGATCAGCAATGCTCACGAAGCGGTGTTAGAATTTGAAGTTACCCTCGATGACACCTATGTAAATGGCGTCGATTTGATTCGATGGGATCACCAAGGTCGAATCGTTGATTTCAAAGTTATGATTCGGCCGCTCAAAGCGATGCAATATATTCATCAGCAGATGGCGGTCATGCTGCAAGCCAAACCAAGCTCGTCGTAGCGCGCGGGCGCGGGCGCAGTCGCAATCGCTGGCGTCGGCACACGGGTTGGCGTAGCCACGGGCGTGCGATCCGGACTCAAACAGTCCCCCCTGCGGTTTGGAAGTTGTGTACCATTGAGCGGTGATGATCCTGCGGACCACGTTGGCGACGTTTTCGCTGTGCTCCCTGTATTCGCTGTGTGCAACGTTGGGGGCCGGCTGTTATGCGCCGCCACCTAATAGTAGTGTTGCGTGCGAAGAGGGTTCGCTGTGCGACAATGGCCAACTCTGCACCAACGGCGCGTGTGATACGCAGTTGCCTGATGCGCCGTTGCCAGTGGATGCATGTGCGACTGCTACGTGCGCTGGCGATCAGTTGGTGGGTTGTGGCCAGCCAGAAGTCTGTGCTTTGGGTTGTACCGTCGATGTTAATGGCAGCAGCGCGCATTGTCTTGAGCTCAAGCCTTCGAACGGTTTCAACGATTGGGCGATTACTGTTGGCACGTCCTCGCTTACCGTGAATTCTCAGCTCGTTGCAGATACCGAGACCGGCGAGATCTCGCAGGGCATGGGCAGCGGCCGCATCGTTGTGCGCAGCGCCGGCGTAGGTTTGCGCGACGGCATCTATTTCGCAACGCTGTCCGGGGCACCTTCGGTGTTTGCGATGCACGATCTCACGATCGTCAATGGGGGCGCGCTGCGCGTGATTGGCGCGCCAGCTGCAGTATTGCTCGTCGACGGTAATGCGGTCATTGCCGGCCGCCTGGATGCGTCGGCCGGGTTGGATCCGTTACGTCCGGTCGGCCCGGGGGGTGGCAGCGGTGGGGCAACGATCGCCGCTGCTGGCGGCGGTTGCGGCGGCGGTATTTTTGGCACATCCAGTGGGACGTCTGATGGCGGCGGTGGTGGCGGCGGTATGCGTGACGCAGGTGGCGGCGGTGGCGGTTCCAACGCTATGCCACAGCTCGGCGGCGCTGCTGGTGCAAGTTGTAGCATCACTGATTTACAACCGTTACGTGGCGGCAGTGGCGGTGGCACTGGTGGTGCCGGCCTCGCAATGGTTAGTTTTGGTTGGGGCGGGCACGGCGGCGGAGCGTTGCAGCTTTCGGCGCGCAATCAAGTCGTGCTCGAAAATAGCGGTGTCATCGTGGCGTCGGGCGGTGGTGGTGGCGGTGGCCAATTTATCAATGCATCGGGTGGCGGTGGCGGCGGTGGCGGGGCTGGTGGTGGAATTTTGATAGAGGCACAAGTTGTGGTCGTAATCGGTGCTATGTTTGCAAATGGCGGCGGCGGTGGTGGCGGCGCAGACATTTCGACGGCCGGTGGCAACGGCGCATTTGGCCAGGAAAGCATGCAGCCGGCGCAAGGTGGCAGTTCCGGCGGCGGTGCCCGAGGTGGTGATGGTGGTACCAACATTCAAGCGCGCGACGGCCGCGTTGGTAATAATGGTGGCGGTGGCGGCGGCAGTGCGGGTGTCATTGTGGTGCGTAGCCGCGACGCGATGCTGGCGGGGCCGGCGTCACCGATGGTGCGTAGGTTGCCGATGTTGACGCAGTAGCTCAGCGGCTTATGCGCCTGGCGCTTTGGCCCATGCTGCAATCGCGAAGCGTGGCAGCACGACTTGGGTGTTGACATCCTCGAAACCAGCGGCCACCAAGCCCCGATGCAGTGCAGCCGCCGAAAACCGAGTGGGATGAATGTCGCGTCGCGAAAAACCATCGCGTCGAGCGATCAGTTCAAGCGCGGTGGATTCGACCGCCGGCAACCACGGTTCGCCGTAGTTTGGCGTGCTGAGCCACAACCGGCCGCCGGGCAACAAGGAGCGGCGCAGTCCGACGAGCCACATCGGCCACGCCACTACGTGTTCGACAACTTCTTTGGCGTAGATCGCAGCGTATTTGCCACGCTTGCCACCACCGGGCCGATTGCGGGCAGCGGCAAGGCCTTGATCTAGAGGGACTTCAGCCGGCACCACGTGGCCGGCAACAATGCGCGGATCGTGGCGCGCCATCACGGCTTCGACTGCACGTTCGTCGATATCCGCCACCGAAAACGTCAAATTCTTGGGCGCGGTATCGATCTCATGCAACAGGCCGCAGCCCACCACCAGCACATGGCCAGTTGGATGTTCGTCGGCGACAGTGCGTAAAAATGTACTAAGATTGCGCTCGAGTGGTGCGTGATACAGCGACCACGGAAAGCGCCGCGCGCGTGCGTGATTGCTAAAATAGTCGGTGTCGTTGCTGGTGCCCGTCATGTTCGTGATGCCCGTCATGGTTGCTTCGCGGCTTACGATTTTGGTTGGATTTCGCCGCAGGAGGCGATGATCATGTACTCATAGGCGTGCGGCGAATCGGGCGGCACCAACGGATCTTGGATAGCCCAGCTCACCAATTTGGTTAGCGGTGCCAACGCGGCGTCGGGCAAATATTTGTACAGCTTCGCTGGGTAGTGGCCGGTGGCTTTTTTGGCAATAAATTGTATCAGCGCAGGTGGCATAAACATGCGAAACAAAAACTCGGAGCGTTGCGAGCCAAGGCCCAACACCGAATCAACATGCCAGCCGTTTTGGGCCAGCAAGCGGCGCCAGACTTTTTGATCGTACAGGTGCCAGTGTTGGAAAAAACCATTCATGGCGCCCGAGAGCGTCATGGCCAGTCGCGGTGCATATTTGAGCAAGGTTGCTTGTACGCGACCTTGGTACGCCCACTGTGGTGTTGGCACAAACATCACCAAGCGGGCGTTGGGTGCGGCGGCAGCTCGTAAATTGCCGAGCGCAGCGTCGATATCAGGCACGTGTTCAAGCGAACAGTTGCCGATGATTTGAGCAAAGCGCTGCGCAGGAAAAGGTTGTTCGGCCGAGACATCGGTGAGTTCGGCAGTGATACGCAGTTTGGCTTGCGCGATTTCGCGTGCCGAAATATCGATGCCATAGACGTTGTGGCCACCTTGCTCACGCAGGGTCCACCAATAGCCGTCGCCGCAACCGACATCAAGCGTTGCACCGTCGACGGGACCGAGGGCTTCGACGGCGACCAAGCGGTTGACTTCGCGCAACGTGAGTGACATGGGTGCGTGACGCAAATAAGCCAACGCCCATTCGCGCAGTTTGCTTTCATCGGGTAAATGGAGATCGGGCACTTTGCTGGGGCGAGCGCTACGCGGACGGGAAATCATGGGAGGAACTAACCACGGGTGCGAGCTGATCGCTAGCGTAGGTTGGCCTGGTGCAGGCAAAAAACGCTACAGGTTCGCAAGTGAGATTGTGCGGGATGTTAGGGCTCGCTAAACGCGGTTTTGGGTTCGCGCAAGCCACCCAGTGAGGGCCGCGGTGGTTTCGCGGTATCGCTTGTTTGGGTAATGATTACATAGCTATGCGGCCCAGGTTGATAAACTAAAACGCGATCTGGCCCAGCCGCGGCCAATAACGGCAGCCACGGTAGATGCGCGGTGGCCGGATTGTTTGCTGCAATTTCTGGCACCACGATGTCGATTTCGACGACGCCACCACCGAGTGCAGCATGCAACGGTTGCGCGTACGAATACACATCAAGCGGCCAGCGCGGATATAGATCATTGTGCAGTGCACCGCCGTAGATCACCAGCTTGTCGCTAGCATGGCGTGCAACAAGTTGTTGCGCGGTGTCATTGAGTTTGGTTGTGATGGTTGTCAACAATCGGAAAAAATCGACCCGTCCGCGCGGGTCGAGCAAGGCATCTTGTTCGATTGGAGTCAACTGCAACAAATGCAGCGTCATTGATGACAACGCTGGTGCACGGCCTGGCAGTAGTGCGGCGTTGCCCGGTCGATCCATCGCTAACGTCACTTGGTGAGCTAAGGCCGAGACTGGTGCCGACCATGAACCGTCGTCGATCCACGACTCGAGGAGCAAATGGTTAGCGACCAGGTCAAGCACGGGCAAAACATCCTTGCGAAACAGTGCGGCCGGCATGGTGGCTGCGGCCGCCATACTGCGTTTGGTGGGATGGTATTCGCCGACCGCAAACACCCGGACATTGCTATTTTCCGCAAGAATCAAGCGGATCGCATCGGGCACGTTGGGGACGGTGCGATGCGGTGTTTCGGCAATCGGGTCGTAGGTTCGAAACGCTCCCAGGGTTAAGGCCCGTAAGGTGACGACAGCTGTGAGTGCGACGCAAAGCAACCAACGCATGTGTGCGAAGACACGGGCTGCTGCGTCGAGTTGCAGCTGAGTCGACTTCTTTTGCTTGGGAATGGGCCCGGACAAGTTTGTTATACGCGCGACAACTGTCCGCAATTATTGAATTGCTCCGCAAGGTTGGAGACAGTAGGCCATGATGAACCCGTCGCCTTTGGCTGATGCGTTACGCGGTGTGCGAGTGTTGGATCTGTCGCGGCTGTTGCCGGGGCCATTTCTAACGATGATTCTCGCTGACCTCGGGGCCGATGTTGTGAAGATCGAAGATCCACGCATCGGTGATTATTTGCGGGCCTTTCCGCCGGTGAAAGGTGGGGTTGCGGGTCGGTACTTGGCGGTAAACCGCGGCAAGCGATCGCTTGCGCTCGATCTAAAAACCAGCGCTGGCCGCGAGGTGTTTTTGCAAATGCTGGCCAAGGCTGACGTGGTGGTTGAAAGCTTTCGGCCCGGTGTGCTGAGCAAATTGGGCATTGGCTGGGATGTCATTTCGCAGACCAATCCACGTGCGATTTTGTGTTCGATCAGTGGCTACGGGCAAACTGGGCCGTATCGCGAGCGTGCGGGTCATGATCTGAACTACATCGCGTTGGCCGGCGTACTCGCCATGGGTGGTGCGCGCAACGGTGCGCCGGTGATGCCGGGCGTGCAGATCGCCGATCTGGCCGGCGGTGCGTTGTGGAGCGCCACCGGTATTTTGGCAGCGTTGTTTGCGCGGGAGCGCAGCGGTCGTGGCACGCTGCTAGATATTTCAATGACCGAAGGTGCGTTGACGTTGCTCACGGCGGAACTGGGCAATCTTGATTGTGGCGTACATCCATCGCGTTCGACCGAGTTGCTTAACGGCGCTGCGGCTGCATATGGCGTGTATCGTACGCTCGATGATCGCTATGTTGCCGTTGGCGCGCTCGAACCGAAGTTTTGGGTCGCGCTGCAGGCGGCGCTGGGACGCACGCCCAACATTGCTGAATTGGCTGGCAATGCTCAGCAACAAGAAGCTACGCGGTTAGCGTTAGCTGAAATTTTTGCAACCAAGAGCCTCGCGGAATGGACGGTCATTCTCGCTGCGCACGATTGTTGTGTGGAGCCAATCATCGAACCTGATGAACTCCCTGCACATCCGTTGCACCAGGCTCGGGCGGTGTTTTTTAGCATTGATGGGGGCGAGGGGGTTGGCCCCATTAGTCAAGTGCGTACCCCGTTGGGCACACCGGTGCATGCAAGCGCACCGCCACGGTTAGGTCAGCACAGCGCCGAAGTGCTGCGTGACTATGGTGTTTCGATGGAGTTGTAGTTGGTTCGTTATCAACTCGCGAGCTGCTCAATAATCCGCACCCAATTCTTGCGCTAACGACACAAACGAATCGCGGGCCAGGATCACATGATCAACGAGCGGAATACCAATGATAGCCGCAGCCTGCCGCAGCCGTCGGGTCAGGACAATATCTTCGGGGCTTGGGGTTGGGTCACCGGATGGATGATTGTGGGCGATGACGCCAGCGGCCGCCGCAACTCGAATGAGCGGCCGAAATATTTCGCGTGGGAACACTTCGACGGTCATAACTGAACCTCGTGCAACTTCAAAATCGGCGATCCACTGGCCGCGCGCGTCGATGGCTATTACGAAGAATACTTCTTGGCGCAACGTGACGATGCGGGATCGAAGCAGCGCAAACACGTCGTCGGCTGATTGAATACGCCGTGGCGGTGGCGCATCGAGCCAGACTCGCCGTGCCAATTCGAACGCAGCGGTGATACGTGCGGCCCGCATAAACCCGACCCCAGGAATTTCAGCAAGCTCCGGTGGTCCCGCGCTGGCGAGCTCGTGCAAGCTGCCAACGTGCGCAATGAGCTGTGACGCGATATGCCGCGATGGCCGGCCCGGCGTGCCTGCGCCGAGCAGTAGGCCCAATAATTCGTCGTCGGCAACGGTGGTTGCTTGCAGCGACCACAAACGTTCGGCCGGTCGATCGGCAGCGGCAGTGGCAGCGGTAAGCGTGGTACTAACGGAAGGTCGAAGCGCGGCTGACACGGGCGTAACCCTTTGCAGTTGTCATGCCAGGTCGGCGCAAGAATGGTGAGCCAGCAACCTGCCGAATGCACAGAGAATTTTATCGATGTAGCCTCACCTTGCCGTCCCTGTGTGTCCGCTTTGTCCGGCTACCGGACATCGTGTCCGGTTTCGTCCGCCGGTGGGACAGCGGGGGGTGAGGCGCGGCGAGCGCTATGGACGTGTACGCAACATGTGGGCAGTAGTTACCGATAGTTCAGTTGGATAGTGCCGCCGTTTTGATTAAACGGATTGTTTGGAAAACCAGCCGCCGCGAACCAACCACAATAGCCGCCACCTTTCAGCACGATTTTTTGTTGGGCGTCAGTGATTACGACGTTGTCGGCGACGATCCCGGCACCAGAACCGCCCGCCGCAAACCCCGCTGACACATAAAAGTTGGTACCGACAATGTTAATGCGGGCCTGACCAGACGTGTCGTTGGTCCGGATACAACTCATCGCCACGCCTAGCGGCATGGCGGTTACCGTCATATTGCTGTTGCTGTGGGTGAGTGAACCTATCGAGGTTGCAAAACTTTGGTCCGACGCGTTGATTGTAAGGGTGACTGGATCAAGCCGAACTTTTTGATAGGTGGTTGTCACAGTGGTACCGCTGGAAGCGCCGCCACTTTGGTATTGTCCGGTATTTTCGGTGGGTACCGTCAGCGTCAGGTATTCCATCGGTGCAGCACTGTTCATACCTTTACAAAAGCTACGCCATGGTTTGGTTTCATCGCCGCCGACATACAGCGTGTATTCCTGATCCACGGTGGCCGCTGTGGCTAGTTGGATGTCCTGGCACGTCGTAGGGCTGTAACAACGAAAGCTCCCGAGCGAGTTCACGCATTGTTGGGCACCACATATGTTAGCTGTCCTGCACTCGTCGGTGTCTTCGCACCCGTTCGAGGTTTGGGTAAATCCAACATCGCAGGCGCATGTGAGGTTCATGTCGCAAGCCGCGTGAGGTCCACACATTGGACTGCAAAGGTTAACGGCATCGATGCCGGGTCCATCGTTGGTAGGGTTATCAACCGCTGCGGTGAAACTGCAGGAGGTTGCGAAGGCACTTACCACCATGTACGAGGGCCGTCGCATATTGGTTGATAGTACGCGATGCCCACTGATTGAGGAACCAAAACTTCGTCGAGCAATTGAGTTCGCTGATATCGAATTTGGCAAAACCTTGAACGTGAAGTTCACAATCATGAAGTATTTCACCATGCGGGTACGCGCATGCAACTCAATTAGTGTACCCAACATAGCTGTCACGGCCACCTGCGCAGACCAAGGCAATCACTGTAATGCCGTCGACAACGCCGTGTTCGAACAGCACCTTCAAGCTAACCAGCATCGCTTTGACGAAGCGTCAAAGCTGCTGGCGGCCTCGCGCCCCAGCGTTCGCTGGTGCGCTCCATGTGGGCCTCGATCAAACCAGGGACATTCCCAATGCTAGTCACTTAAGC
>JAGPDK010000331.1 GCA_018057605.1 Kofleriaceae bacterium
AGCGATACGCAAGTGAGAAAGCTAATGGCAGAGATGACGAAACACGGAAGACTTGGGCGTGCGGCGATGCGCGCCGACATGGACCGAAAGACGGCAAGAAAATATGTAATGGCGGGCAAGTTGCCGTATCGCATGCGCCGGCCGCTGGCGCGCGGTAGGCCGCTGGTACCAAACGGCCAACGCCGCGATGAGCAGTAGCAGCAGTAATCAAATCAGCCTTTTCATTGCGGAGCCGTTTCAACGAGTCCACGCCGCAGCAGCGAACGCAGCGCCGCCTCTGATGTTGCCATGACAACCCCCTCTTCATCGTTGCGCTGCGCCAGCAGCACGTAGCGCATGGCCTGCTTGCGCATTCTCGAGACGGTATTAAGCAAGCCCAACACCGATGTCACGTCGGCCTCCTCGCCGTTTGATTGAGCCTGAACCGCATAACGATGGCCATCAGCAAACGCGAGGAGTTGCGACGGGCTATCCATTGACGGTGGGACTACTTCGTCAAATACAACATCGTGCATGCCTAACGGATCCATCGAGGCAATCAAGCGCAACAAATTACCATGGTGATGCGGGCTTGCAAGCAAATCAATGCGGCGGATCCGACCTCCATCTGAAAGCACCTCCACAAGATCAAACGAATTGACCTCCACTGCGTCGGCAGGCAGAAGCCCCAAGGCCTTGAGATCGGCCTGCATAGCGGCGGCATTTCGATAGGTGGATATCAAATTCCGCGCAATACGCAAGCCTACCGACGTTTGTAGTTCCTTCGCCGTAAGCTGACCTGCCAGTTGGAGCGCGCGTGAGCGATCCAGCGCCGCAAGCTTCAACAAGGCAGCTCCGCGTTGAGCAAGCGTTTGGGCAACATCTACGATTTGCGCGGCCAAGGAAGCTGGAGTGGCGGGCAAAGGCGCCTGCGTAAATTGAATACCAGCTGTCCCATGCGCATCGATTTCGCACTCAATTTCCTCAGGATTGGTTACGCATGCCGCTTGAAAGATTGCTTTGTGCGCTGGCTCATCACTATCAAACATCGCCATCGCCATGTCCACCTTGTGCCGGCCCTGCGCCGCGTGATATGCGGCGAGTAGCTGCGCCGGTCCACCTTCGCATTCAAGTAGCCTGCCTGCAGCCAAGCGCACACTCTTTGATGGGTTCTGTTTGACCACATTCAGCAAGGCCGGCCCTAGCCGTGCCAAACACGGTAGTTGTTCATTGTAGAGTGTTTCGTACCAAGCTACAACGGCCGCGTCTGGCGCAGCAGGCGAGGCGAACTCAACTGCGTAGGCAGGGTTGATGCAACGCGAAAGCAGGTAAAAACCCGCGGTGCGAATTGGGGCTCTTAAAGCCACCCATCGCTGTACATAGGCGCAATGCGCTGGAGTTGGCGACCTTGTTAGGACGTTCATATACGCGGTAAGCAACTCGGATGACTGCGAACCAGCGCGGTCAACGGCAGCAGCAAGCGCCTTAAGCCAGGTAGGGTCACCCAGCTCAATCGCATCGATCACCAGCGCAAAGGGTGGGAATTCTGGACTGTCATGCTTGAATCGCTCAAGCTCCATAATCGTCGAAGGCAGCGGCGCCACATATCTTGAAGGTAGCGGCATGCGTTCTTCGGTAGGGGTGACATAGGTAAAAGGCTCGCCATAAGCTGATATCGCCAAGGGCTCATCGCTAAGGCCATCGTGCGACGATGTTTTTCGACACGCAACCGCTGACAGCACAACGCTCAGGCACAGTATGGTGTACAGGAAGGGCATCCTGGTTGCGGCCTGCGTGTGCATGGCGGCACCCTAACGCAGCGCCTTTACTGAAGCAACATGGCGACTTCAGGAGACCGCGACGCCTGACTCGAAAAAATTCACATACTCCTCCACAAAATTTTCTACCCAATCGATCTCATGCATCAAATACGAGCACTGCGGCAGCTTCGCGTACGGCGTGGTGCGCGTGTATTGCGACACCTGCCGCCAAAGCGATGGCGTGGCGGTTTCGTGCAAAGGTCGCGCGCGGTGGCCATCGTGCACCGGTCGCCGCATGCCCACTATGGAGCGAACCAGCGAACGCTGGGAGAGGAATCGCCGTCACCACGCATCTCGTCGACGATGTGCTCCCGCCTGCGCGCTATCGGCAATGGACGCTGACGTTTCCGTGGGTGATTCGCGTCATGCTGGTGCAGCATCCGGCGCTCGTCACCGCGCTGCAAAAAATCATGGTCCGGCGCATCGAGCGATTTCTGCGCCGGCGCGCACGTGATCACGGCGTGCTGCGCAGCGAACGCCCGCACACGGGCGCGGTCGTCGCGATCCAACGCTTCGGCTCGCGCCTCAAGCTCCAGATCCATTGCCACGCCGTGATCCCTGCCGCGGTCTGGGTCCTGCGCGACGGCGCGCTCGTCACCGTCGATTGGCCGCCGCCCACCAACGACGATGTCGACACTATCGTTCGCGATATCTGTCGCCGCGTACATCGCGCGCCACACCGACGCCGGCACGCTCGGCGCACCCACTACCGACGACGATTGCGACGATGCACGCGACCTCGCGCAACTCGTCCTACCCGACACCGTCGCTCGCAAACCCAGCATCCTCGACGATTTCCCTGCCGCCGCGCCCGCTACGCGCAAACTCACGGCTCATGGCGATGGCTTTTCACTCGAGTGCCAACCCACCATTGCCGCGGCCGACCGCACCGGCCTCAAGCGCTTCTTGCGTTACGGTGCACGGCCCGCGTTCGCGCACGATCGCGTCGAGCAATTCCCAAACGGCAACGGCTCGTATCGCTTGCCCCAAAACTTGCTACATCGGCCAAACCCACGTCGTGTTGCCGCCTGTCGAATTTCTGCGCCGACTTGCTGCACTCATGCCGCCGCCAAGATTTCACACCATCAGGTACCACGGCCTTTTCGCGCCCAACGCGAAACTTCGCCCGCTCGCCTGTGCACTCGTGCCAGGTCATGTCGCCGTCGACGAAACCCGCCCACCGCGTCACGCTTGTCCCGACCCACGTAACAATGCCAAAGCTGCCATCGCCAATCCCGCTGCGCCACATCGTCGACGAACACGCATGCTGTGGTCGCAACCCCTGCGCCGCGGCTTTGCCGTCGACGTCTTACGCTGTCGGTGCGACGCCGCACCTGACCGTAAACTCATGGGCGTGCTGGCTCGCTCTCAAGCGCCTGATGCACTCGAGAACTTCTTGCGTGCCATCGGCGAGACCCCGGGCCGCCGCCGCGCGCCCAAGCCCGGCCGCCGCCGCACATTGATCTCTTTTGATGCAAGCGTTCGATCTTTGGCTCCGCGCCCGCGTCGAGCGCTGCCGCGCTGTTGACCGCGTTCGCTCGTCGTCGATTTCGTCACATTTCTTTGCGTCAACAACTGCCGCCGTTGCGGCCAAACTACTATCATTACCGAATTTTCCTACTTTGGCCTCCGTAGATATTCGCGTTTGGATGTCTTACAGTTAATGGTGCGGCAGTTCTTCCCACTCAGGCAGTCTGGGCTGGTGACCATCCTGAGGAACGAAATGCGCGCCATCTGGGCAATTCTGAGACCCTAGGGCGCAAGGATTCAGTGCGCCAGCCGCTCGGCCCAACAGCCCAAGAGGAAACACATGGTCTCCGTTACATTCCAGGTTAATCTGGTCGAGAACAACGATCTGGTCGAGATCACCGAGGAGGAGATCAGCGCGGATCGCGAGGGGCATCGACCCCGTCTGAATGCCCCTGATGTACTCAATGGGGCGCTGTGGATCCGGGCCGCGGGACAGCCGCCGATCGAGGTCGTCGATGAACTCTGGCAGTTGACGCAAGTCCTGTGCTTCGCTTGCGTCTGCACCCTGACGGCCGATCCGCCGGCAGCCTTTCTCTACCGCTACATGAGCGCGGGGGCGGAACTCACCCTAACGCCGGACGGGCCGCGCCTGCACATCGCCGGCAGCGACATCCCCTCGGCGACGGTGGAGGCAGCGGAACTGTTGCCCGCGCTGCACCAATGCGGTCAGCGATTTCTGGACCTGCTGCTGGACCTGGGCCCACCCGCCGCGGAAGTGCACGCCTACCTGGCGCCGTTTGGCGAGCGTAGCGCCGCGGGTCTCAAGGCCCGCGCGCTTGACCCGGGTTGATGGGTGATCCCAGACGATGGGGCCAGTGTTGAGGGTATCGCTTAGGCCGCCAGCAACGAGAATTCACTCGCGTTGCGAAACTATTGAACGCATCGTTCGAACGCGCCGCTCTATGCAATTGCGCGCACGCAATAAGGCGATTCGTCGCAACTTCGCCGCGTGTTTATTTGCGCGCCAAATAATGCGTCAATAAAAAGCGAAACACTGTTGTGTTTTTTCTTTGCTCTTCGACGAAGGCACTAAGATGCAGCGCCGTTGCTGCGCGCTTCCCAACGATGGCTCTTCTATTGATCGCGCCGCCGATGTAGTTCGCTTGCAACCTCGGGCGGCGCAGCAGACTCGTAGCCTGCACCGCGCCCGCGGCTGCGCTGCCAATCGCGCCACGCCCGTTCGAAGCGCTACCTCGTTCCGGCCGGAGCCTCCGGGAAGGTGATCGCTCGCAGCAGCCTTTCAAATTGAGGTGCCACGAACGGCACCCTACCGCCCGCGCTTTTCCCATTTCGCATTAGCCTTACGCGCTTCTTCCTCTCGATTCTTCGGCGGCGCTTGCGCAACCAAATGTTCGAGCAAGTGCGACGTAGTAGCAGCAATCTGCTCCATCGCAGCGTCGAAGATAGCTTGGTTGGCTTTCGACGGCCGAACCGAGCCGCTCACTTTGCGCACGAATTGCAGCGCTGCAGCGCGCACTTCTTCTTCGGTCGCAGGCGGTTCAAAGTTGTGGAGCTGGCGAATGTTGCGGCACATGGCCAAAGCCTAGCGCATGTTGGGCGGGCACTGCATTCACAAGTGCGCCGGTTAGGTCGGGCTGAGTTTTTCTAACAATCGGCGATAACGCTCGGTCCACGACGGCCATGTTCTGGTTCGCAATTCATCGTTGGAATATTGGCCAGCTTCGACGGCAGCTAAGCGCCGGGCAACATGCTTGCGAAGCTGTGGCACGAGCGCGATGAACGTGGGCGGACGTGGCCACGCTTCATCGAGGGCAGAATTGAGAAAATCCACATACCGATTCCCACAGCCGTGGATGATTCCTTTAGCGAGCACATCCATCGGTGCAGTGCCGAAATCGCTACGGTCACGCAGCGCTGCAAATGAGCAAAAGTCGCCCTGCGCGATTACGGCAATGGCGGCGATCGGCAGCCATGTGAGTGCCGCAACAGCAGCTCGTTTCACCACTGTCGTAGCCGATGCCAACAGCGTGATGACTTGTGCCGCGTCGTGGTTTCGCAATCGCAAAAGAGCCAGCGCGGCGACGTCAGCTGGTGTGCGTGCGAGCCAGCGCCTTGCAACATCATCGCTCGCGGGAATACGGACTGCAGCATCGAAAGCTTCCACTTGTTCTTCGACCGTACCGTCGCTGAGTGCTTGCTCCACAAGGTTGCGCAAGTCTTTGGTCGCATCGCGCGGAATTGCTTCAAGTATCGCGCAGCGAAGTTGGCTCGGTCCTGCGGCATACGTTTGTGTGACAAGCGTTGGTGGAATCACGCCTTGCGCCACGAACCTGGTAACAAGCCCTAGCGCATGCGCGCGTACGTCTAGCGAGGGATCGTGACTGGCGTGTGCGACCAACGTGTCAACTTCGCCGTGTCCCGCCAACACAACTAGGAGTGCTCGGCGGACGCCGGTACTTGGCTCGCCTGAAACGTGTTGAACCAGGTGCGGTACCGTAACTCCGGCGCGCAATGCCAGCGACCATGCGGCCCAGATGCGTTGCTCGGCAACCCCTCGCTTGAGTACTTCACGCAACGAATTATCGTCGAGGAGTTGGACTGCTGAAAAAGATTCATAAACCATTTGCGCCGCGGCATCCTAACAGAGTCGCACGCGCTCACTACTTAATAATCACAAACGTCTGATGATTGATCGACCCTACCCTGCCGTCGTGGCCCCACAAGCGGCGAGGCTCGGTGGCGTAACCGTCGTGAGAAACTTCCTGCAAGTCCCAACCTGCTGCGAAAAACACCGACGCGGTGGCTTAAGGTGACCACGTGGACCGATGCCCACAAGGTCTTGGTCTGCTCACTGCTAACGCTGCCGTTTGCCGTAGGCTGGCTCATTCGCCTGTTGCAACTCCAATCCAACACCTCGTTGTCGCCGTACGTCGACCGCGATTTCTTACCGCAATATTTGCCGTTTCTGTGGGTGCAGGCCATCGGCCACCTGGTGCTGGTGCTTGGCGCGTACGCACTGCACCTACGCAAGATTGAAAAATCGCCTTGGCTGGTGCAAATCGAAATTCCCTTTTGGGCCGTGTGTCTTGCGATCTCGCTGTACACCGTTGGCACATTCACCACGCCGTTTAGTATTTTGTTGGTCGGCTTGCCGGTGTTTGGCTAGACGTGGCCGGCCGTTATGGCGGTGAAGAATTCGCGATGATTTTACCGCACACAACACTGCAGCAAGCCGTCATCGTGAGTGAACGGATCCGGGTCGGCGTCCACGCTATTCACATCGGTACACCGACCGACTCACGAGCCGCACTTCCCCTTAGCGTCAGCATTGGGTTAGCGCAGCATGATGGCAGCGAAAC
>JAGPDK010000018.1 GCA_018057605.1 Kofleriaceae bacterium
CCAGGTGTCATGCAGTGTTCGCTTGAACCTGGTGGTTCGGTGTCGGTGGATTTTGCTGCGGAGCGTACAGCTGGGCGTTACAAAGGTGGCTTCATCGCGTTTTACTTGATCTCGCCAGAAAATAACCCTTCGAATAACAACTGCGGCGACATTGGTTTGGGGTCCGACAACCAATCGCTGCTGGGTCGAATTTATTACACCCAAGCCGATCTCAACAACGATGGCGACTTTGTGCATCACTTGGTCTACACGTCGCCCAACGTTGCCAATCGTTTCTATTTTGGATTTGAAGATTTATTCCGCGGTGGTGATAACGATTTTGAAGACATGTTAATTCGGGTCACCGGCCTCACCCCGCCGTGTACGCCGCAAGCGGAAATTTGCGATGGCCTCGACAACGACTGCGATGGTCTGGTTGACGCGCTCGATCCCAATCTAACCGACGTCGGTAACGATTGTATGTGTGATGGCGTCATGTTGACCTGCGTCGGTGGTCCGCGTGCTGGTGAATGCCGCACTGGCGTCACGGTATGCCGCACTGCGCAGATTCAATGTGAGTCGACGGTGAATCCCAGCGGCGAGCTCTGCGATGGGCTTGATAACAATTGCAATAATCAAATCGACGACAATCCCAGCGGTACCGGCATGGCGTGCGACGGTGGTGATGCTGACGTTTGTCCTGAAGGCAATATTGTGTGCGTCAACGGCGGCTTAGAGTGTAACGACAACACCGCTGCCAATCAGGAAATTTGTGACGGCGTGGACAACGATTGTGATGGCTTGATCGACGAAACCCCGAGCGATGTTGGCGGTGCCTGTGGCAGCGATGTTGGCACTTGCGATCCGGGTGTGTTTGTGTGCCAGGGTGGCATGCGGGTGTGCGCGGGCGGCACCGGTCCAAGTTTGGAAGTGTGCGATTTGCTCGACAACGATTGTGACGGTGTTATCGACAATAACCTGAGCGACGTCGGCCAAGTGTGCGGCGTGAGCGCCACTGGTGAATGCGATTTCGGCACTACCATTTGTGTTTTAGGTGCGCTGGTCTGCGCCGGCGAGGTTGGGCCAACACCCGAGCGCTGCAACATGCTCGACGATGATTGCAACGGTGTGGTGGATAACGCGCCAGTCGATGCAGGCCAGCCGTGCGGCGACAGCATTGGTGCGTGTGACCCTGGTCAGTTTGTATGCAGCAATGGCGCGTTGGTGTGCCAAGGCGGAGTCGGCCAAGTTCCAGAAACCTGCAACAATGTCGACGATGATTGTAACGGCATTGTCGACGACAACGTGCCCGGCGTGGGCACCGCTTGCGGCGGCATGGGCGCGTGCAGCGCTGGCACCAACCGCTGTATCAACGGTGCCATCACCTGCGTGGGCAACACCACCGGCGGCACCGAGGTGTGCAACGGCCTTGATGATGATTGCGACGGCATTATTGACGAAGGTGATTTGTGCAACGGTGGCGTGTGCGAAACCGGTGAGTGCGCGGCGCCATGTGCCGAGGGTGAATTTCCTTGTCCAACCGGCAAAATTTGCAACGCTAATCGGTTCTGCGTAACTGATCCTTGCTTTGGCATCATGTGCCCAGCTGGTCCCGGCGGCGAATTTCAAGTTTGTGGCGACGGTGTTTGTGCGCCGATCTGCAACAACGTGCAGTGCTTGCCCGGCACCGAGTGCCGCATTACCGATGGTGCTTGCGTCCCGAACAGTTGCGACTTTTTACCTTTGTGTGCAGCTAACGAACTCTGCATTAACTCGATATGCCAGCCTGACAAATGCGTGGATGTGACCTGCGGCACCGATAGTTTTTGTCGCGACGGTGTCTGCGTGGAATCGTGCGCCAATGTGTATTGTCGCAATGGCGAAGCGTGTCGTGATGGCGCATGTGTTGCCACGGGATGTGATGAAACTTGCCCGGAAGGCCTGACGTGCAACCCAGCCGAGAATCGCTGTCAACCAGACCGTTGTGCCGCAGGCGTGACCTGCATGCCAAACCGAGTGTGTAATCCAGCTACAGGCGAATGTGAACCAGACAGTTGTTTAGGGGTGGATTGCCCTGTTGGCCAAGCCTGCAAACTGGGCCAGTGTGGTTTGATCGCTGGCAATGTTGACGTGATCACCACCGGCGGATCGGGCTGTAGTAGTTCGAGCAGCAGCAGCGGTTGGCTGGTTGGTCTGGTGCTGTTGCTGGTGATGTTCGGGCGCCGGTTTTCGGTTCGTGCAGCCATGCAGCTTGGCGCGTTGGGCGCGGCGCTGCTGGTGAGCGCAACTGGTTGTAAGCGTAATGACTACTGCTTAAATTGTGAGGTCGCCCAGGACGGCGGCACCGGCGACGGCAGCCTGGTTGATGCGCGCCCTGATGGTCCACTCACCGAATGTGACCAAGGCATTATCAAACCTGAAAAGTGTAACGGCGTCGACGACGATTGCGACACCCGCACTGATGAAACGTTTGATTTGCAGGCCGATGAGCAGAACTGTGGTGTATGTGGCACCGTGTGCAATCGCAGTGGTGCGCAGACCTCGTGTGTTGCTGGCGCGTGCCAAATCGTGGCGTGCTTTCCTGGCTTTGTGGATCGCAACGGCGACGTTAGCCAAGGCTATCCCAATTCTGATGGGTGTGAGTATCAGTGTTTTGAATCGAATAACGGGGTGGAAGCTTGTGATGGCGTAGACAACGATTGCGATGGTCAAATCGACGAGACTTTCGATCTGACGAATGACGAAAGTAACTGCGGCCAATGCGGCAAGGTCTGTGACTTTTTCCAAGCCACTGCGACGTGTACTGCAAGCGTGTGTGGCTTTAATCCGGCCACTGATTGTGCGCCCGGCTTTCACGATCGCGACGGCATGCCGGCCAATGGCTGTGAATATTCGTGCAGCAACACCAACGGCGGTGTCGAGCGTTGCGACTTAGTCGATAATGATTGTGATGGTACCGTCGACGACGGCTTTGATACCCAAGTGGATACCGCCAATTGTGGGCGTTGCGGCAACGTTTGTCAGTTTCCACACACCGTGCCGCGCTGCACCGCGGGCGCGTGTGGTTTTAATCCAGCTACCGATTGTCAACTTGGCTTCGTCGACGTCAACGGCCGTCAAATCGATGGCTGTGAGTATGCATGCACGATGACCAACGGCGGGGTGGAGCTGTGTGATGGCATCGATAACGACTGTGACGGCACCGTCGATGACAATGCGCAAGGTACCAACGTGTTGTGCGCATCGACTGGCATGCCGGTGGGTGCGTGCGTTGCCGATGGCATGGTGGTTTGTTCCCAAGGCGTGTTGGTGTGCAGTGGCGCGACCAGCAGTGCACTGGAGAGTTGCGACAACGTCGATCAAGATTGCGATGGCATGATTGATGATGGAGTAGTACGCAGTTGTTACAGCGGTGCCATGGGTACCGAAGGTATCGGGCTGTGTCGTGGTGGTGCCGAGGCGTGTATGGCCGGCGCATTTTCCGGGCTGTGCGTCGGTGAAATTACGCCGATCGCTGAAACCTGTAACAATCGTGATGATGACTGCGACAATGGTGTCGACGAAGATTTGCTGGGCGGTGCCCTGACGCAAAGCTGTTACAGCGGCAGCCCAGGTACGGCTGGCGTGGGTACCTGCGTCGCGGGTACGCAGACCTGTGCGGCTGGTGCATTTGGTGGCTGCGTCGGCGAAGTGGTTGATACCGTCGATGTTTGTGGCGACGCTATCGATAGTGATTGTGATGGCTTGGAAGGCGCCGCAGAAGGCTGCTTGAGCACTGCGGCGGACGTGCGGATCGACGGCACCACCGGCGGTACGTTGGCGACCGCAGCCGGCGCGCAGCATTCGTTTGATGTTGAAATGGCTTCGGGTGGCAGCCCCCTGGGCAGCCAAGTTTACACAGTGTGGACCGAATTGGTGGGTGGCGTGGCGGAGGTGTACTTCCGACGTTCAGCCGACGGTGGCGTAACCTGGAGCAATATCGTTAATTTAACAGCAGGCTTTGGTGATCGTGCAGTCAAGCCACTGTTGGTTGTCGCGCCCGGTACACCTGATCGCGTGATGGTTGCATTTCAATCAGTCGCCGGTGGTGTGCGCGACATCCGGTTCGTTCGGTCGAATGATGGTGGTGTCACGTTTGGTGCTGTATCGGCTGTGCTCGATGCCGCCGGTGATAGTTTTCATCATGCCATGGCCACCAGTGCAGACGGCCAAAATGTCACGTTGGTGTGGGAACGGCTCGACACTACTTCGTTGAACCGCGATGTGATCAGCCGCAGCTCGACCGATGGTGGTGTCACGTTTGGCGCTGAGCGCGTTATCAATGTCGGTAGTATTGCTAACCTCGCGCGGTTTGCCGGCCGGCCGCAAGTCGCGGTTACTACTAGCGGTCGTATTGTTTGGGCATGGCGCGAAATTCGTGGTGCGCGCGCAACCCGCGATATTTTCGTTGCCTCATCGACCAGCGCCACCGCCGTGCCGGCAAGTGACGCCCGGGTTGACAATGACACCGCCGACAATCGCGACAGTGATTTCCCCGTGATGTTGGCCGCTGGTGATATGGCGTATTTGGTGTGGCAAGATGTTTCCACCCTCAGTAGTGGTGGCTCGGATGTGGTGTTTGCGCGCTCCACCAACGCGGGCGTTACGTTCAGTGCCGAACGCATCATTGATGACCCGGTGAGTGAAGTATCGTCGTCGTTTGCGCCGCAACTCGCGCTAGATCCACGTACGGCTGTTGCCACCGACGATGTGGTAGCGCTGGTTTGGGAAGACCGTCGCGAAGGTGCGCAGGTTTATGGTGCGGTATCGCTGACCAGTGGCAGTGGTTTTGCTGCAGCCAAACGAGTGTCGTCGGTAAATGGCGAACCGGCGACTGGCGCTTCAAGTGCGCCGTCGATCGCGCATGTTGGTAACGGTACGATGGTGGTGGCGTATCAAAATCGCTTAACCGCAGCGTCGAGCCGGGTGTATGTCGCAAGTTCCATCGATAACGGGACCAGTTGGAGTCACAATCATGCCTTGGCCGATACCGGCGGTGGCCAAGCCTTGGCACCGCGCTGCGTGCCTGTGGTGCAAGGTGGCAAACTCGGCGGCTTGGCTAGTTGGTCAGACTTTCGCGCGGGCAGCAGAATCAATGGCGACATCTATACGATGGCGACGACTGCGCCTTGAACCAGTACCTCGCCTTGTACGTTCGATGCTGACTGCGTTAGCCAGCCAGAGTTGGTTTCATTAACATTGCAGCGATGCTGGCTGGCTACGGCCGTGCGTGAGCTAATAACCATTGTTCGATCGCGGGCGAAAATGTATCTCCGACGCTCGGGATATGCGACGAGCCGGCCATGGTCCAAAGGTCAGCGGCTCCGGCGGCTGGACATGCATCGGTTGTTACGATTTGGGTTTCTGCACCCACAATGCGGCTGTCGAGATCAAGCGTTGCGCCGATGGTGGTAGTGGAACTGCAGCCGTTTTTGCTAGCCCAGTAGCTCACGCTGGCAACGGCGCCTGGCGCGGAGAGCGCACCACCGCCAGCGTACGGCACAACGGTATCGGCGGTGCCATGCATGTGCAAAATCGAGACTGGTTGTGACGGTTTGCATTGTGCTGGCACCGAAGTTGCGGCACCGGCCAAGCCAGCGATCGCAGCGATTTTGTCAGCGTGGTCGCAGGCCATGCGGTAGGCCATGAATGCACCGTTGGAGTGACCGATGACAAATACCTGTTTGGGATCAATCGGCCACTTGGCGATGGCTTCGTCGATTAGGCCGGCTAGGTAGGTTGAGTCGTCGGGCTTTTGGCTGCCGAAGGCACAACAAGCAGGATCGGCATTCCAAAATTGTTGGTTGTTTTCGTCGGTCAAGCCTTCGGGCGCTAAGCCAAATGCTTCGTTGCGATCGACCCAGTTGCGCACGCCAAAAAATGCGTATTGCAGAAATCCGTCGGCACCGTAGCCGTGTAAGACCAGCACTAGAGGGTACCGCTTACCGGGTTCAATTATTTTGGGCACCCGCAGTTCTGCAGGGCGGTCACCGCCAAGTTCAGTTGATGGCGGCGTGGTGCTGGTGCTGGACCCGCAGGAAAGCAACGTACAACTCAGGGCTGTTACCAGTAACGTGACGCGCATGCGTCAGCTTGGCATGTAAAACCCGCGCCGCAAAGGTGCGGTGGTGTCGTGCTCAGGGGGCGCGGCGAATCAACATGGACCTACGTGCCTTCGGTTTCAATCCCTCACCAAGCTACGGTTTGCGGCCGATTACGATGTATTGATGTGGCAGCGATTCCGTTGCCAGCGAGGTCGTTAAGCCGGCAGTTTGCAACTCTACTGCGAGCGCACTTGCCAACAGTCGATGGGCTTTACCTGGACCGATCGGTGAATCCATTTCAAAATCGACGACGAACACTGCGCCGCCTGGTTTGAGTGCCTGCGCGATCTTGGCTGCGTACGCTGGACGATCGTTGAGATGGTGCCACACGTCAACGATCAAAATGCGATCAACACTGGCTGCGGGCAAGGTTGGGTCGGTGGCGGTCGCGAGCTGCGCGGTGACGTTGCGCCAACCGTCGCGTTGCCCGCGAGCTTTGAGATATTCAACCATCGAAGGTTCAACATCGACGGCAAGCACGTGGCCGGTGGCAGCGGCCCGGGCTAAGCGCCCGGCAAAGTAGCCCGTGCCGGCGCCGAGGTCGGCTACCGTCATTGCAGAGGTTATCCCCATCAGCGCTACAACTTCGTCGGGTTTTTGCCACGCATCGCGAGCTGGGTCGTCAAAAACTTTGGTCCATTGCTCAGGGCCAGCGAAGCTATGTTGCATGCCGCCGTGACCATCGCCGTGGTGGCCGTGGCTGTGGCCGTCGCCATGGGTAGCGTGGCCGGTGTGGGCGTCGGTGATTGTTGCTGGTGGTGTCGTCGTCGTGGCGGGTTGCATGTTGGGGTTGCTGTTCTTGTTTGTGGTTGGCGAGGCCGCGCAGGCTAGTACAAAAGCTAACGCAGCGAATGTTGCAAAACGACGGAAGGCAGTCATGCCCGCAAGCTAGCATGTAGCGCTGGACGTGCATCGATCTTGCGCATCTCAACCCGCCGCATCTTAGCTGGGTTCGAGCCCTACGTAACGTCATTGGCTCGCACTGCAAACAGCCACGGCGTTGACTCTGTCACCACAACCGAGTAGGAACCTGGTCCGTGTCGGATTCTTCACAGCGCACGCCGCCCATTAGCGCAGGGTCCGATAGCCACGATGCTGGGGCGCGCATTCGCGCCCTCGGTGATGCTGATCCGGTGGTGTATCTCGAAGTGGCTGCGGCAATCGCTAACAATGGGGGCCGTTGGCCGGCAGATTCGGTGTTGGTTGCGGCGCATGAGGCCGCACCACGGCTGGCCGCTGCGGATAAGCCGCGCGTGCGGCGTGCATTAGAAGAGTTGGTGATGGGGCGCGAGGTCGATGACGCGCTCGAATGGCTCAACCAAACCGGCATGATGGCGGTGTTGTTCCCAGAGCTCACGGCCACTGTCGATTTGTTGCAAGAAGGCGACCGCCAACACAAAGATGTGTGGGCCCACACGAAACAAGTGGTGAAGCAAACCGTGCGTCGGCCGTTGGTGCGCTGGGCTGCGTTGTTTCATGATATCGGCAAAGTTCCAACGCGCACGTTTACGCAAGGTGGTGTGCATTTTCATGGTCACGCCGAAGTTGGCGCGCGCATGTTCGACAAAGTCGTGCAGCGCATGGCGTTTGATCGCGACGAGCGTCACACCATTCGTTTTTTGGTTCGCAATCATTTGCGCACCGGCCAATACAGCACGTCGTGGACCGATAGCGCCGTGCGGCGGTTTCATCGCGACATGGAAGCCCATTTGATCGACTTGCTCGATTTGTCGCGCGCCGACATCACATCCAAGCGTCCGGGCCGACGCAAACAATTGCTCGAACAAATTAGCGCACTGCACGATCGGGTCGAACGTTTGGCCGAAGCCGACGCCAAATTGCCGCCGCTGCCTGGCGGTGTTGGCAACGCAATTATGGCATCGTTTGAATTGGCACCGAGCCGCTTGGTTGGTGATCTCAAACGCTTGCTTGAAACCGCAATCGAAAATGGCAGCATCGCAGCGCGCCGCGAAGATGAATACTACGTGGCATATTTGGCGCGGCATGGTTTGGTGCCTGGCGCTTCGCCCGAGTTAAACGCGCAGCTTGCGCAGGCCGGTGGCCTCATCGAAGATGAAGCGTTGGCAGCGCAGGCGCGCGAAGCCGAGGGCGACTATGAAGGTTTGCACCGCGGTGCGGTCGATGAAAACGATCACGATGGTGATCCGCAACGGCCACGCCCCGGGGTGCTGGCGTGCGGTCACGACCCCGATAACGACCCCTGTGCCGCGGAAGCTGTTGGCAACTACGACGAGTGAAAGGTCGGATTGGCCGGATCAGCTTGGGGCATTTTATGCTCACTTTCCAAGCCTAGTCATTCTCGGTAGATACGCTGATTCGGCACGCCGAGGTGCGACAGGTGTGCAAAAAATGTACACATAAATATATGATTTTGTTCATATTTGTCTGTTTAGCGCAATATAGTTCAGGTTAAGGTTGGGCGTGGCAATATTCGCAAAACGAAATTTGTTATTGGCTGTAGGCATGGTGGGCTTCGTGGCTTGCCTGGTCGACAACCCTGATTCACCGTCGAATGACCCGCGGCCTCCAAACGCCGACAAGCAGGCTGGCTGCGCGGTAAATTGTCATGGCGAAGACACCAGCAATGCGCCACCCAAGAGCCTCGATGGCACGACTGCGACGACGGCGGTTGGTGTGGGCGCCCATGCGACGCACATGACCCAAGCTTCCACCTGGCACGCCCCGATCTTGTGCGCCGACTGCCATGTGGTGCCGGCCGCGGTTGGTTCACCCGGCCACATGGATGGCGATAATAAAGCCGAAGTCATCTTCAGTTTGCGTGCAGCTACGACCTGGAACGGCACCACCTGTACCTCGGAGTGTCACGGCGCTGTTGAAAAGGGCGGAAGTTCGCCGGTGCCGAAATGGACGCAAGTTGACGGCACGCAAGTCACCTGCGGTAGTTGTCATGGTGTGCCACCGCCAGCGCCGCACCCAGCTGACACCAATTGTGCTTCGTGCCATCCAACCATGGAAAATGGTTCGATGTTGTTTCGCAATCCGATGAGTCACATCAACGGTGTGATCGACTTGGATCCAAGCATCGGCGGCGGCTGTTCGTCGTGCCACGGTTCGGAGGCCAGTTCGGCGCCGCCTAAGGACCTGTCCGGTGATACTGCACCGACTGCGCAGGGCGTCGGGGCCCATGCCAAACACGAGGGCACTTCGACTTGGCACCGTGAAATCGCTTGTACAAGTTGTCACGTGGTACCAGTCACCGACGGTGATCCGAAGCATCGTGATGGCGACAATATTGCGGAAATCAAGTTTGATGTGCTTAATCCGCTAGGTACCTACGACCGAGCCACCGCGTCGTGCGGCACCAGTTATTGTCACGGCAATGGTCGCGGCAGCAACGGTACCGTGGCGTGGACGACGCCAGGCACCAAGACCTGCACCTCGTGTCACGCCACCAGCGGCACTGGCATGTCGGGTCGGCACCGAAAACATATCTCCGACGAACGCATGAAATGCAGCGAATGCCATGGTGCAGTCGTCGATGCGACGCAAAAAATCATTGACCCGAAATTGCACATCAATGGTGTGCACGAAATCAAGATGGCCAACGGTACTTTCAACGCTGCGAACCGCAGTTGTGCGAACACCGGCTGTCACGAAACCGAAACCTGGTAATTCGCTAACCAGCATCGCTTTGACTAGGAGTCAAAGCTGCGGGCGGCCCCGCGCCCCAGCGTTCGCTGGTGCGCTCCACGTGGGCATCGATCAAACCAGGGACGTTGCCGTCCCTTCGGCGCGACTTTTAACTGGCAAGTCGCCGGCATTGAACCCACCGCGCGTTAGTCGCGCTTTTTTCTTGGATCATTCATTGGCCGTTTCTGGTTAGCTCGCCAGCGCGGCTGTGCGGCTGTCAACCCGATATTCGTGGCCTGTTCGCGCGGCGCGGCGTACACATTGGCTTTTGGTTTTGGTTGGCAAGCTGTGTCGGGATGCTGTGGGTCCGTATCCATGAGTTGACGCCACCGTTGGTAGGACCGGATGATACTAATGAAAGCCCCATCGGGCAGTGAAGTTCGCCAACCGATAATTCGCCCGAGCGCCGCTGCGGCTATAGTATGCCGCCATGTCTTCATCTGCATCATCTGGAGGTTCGGCGCCGGTTCCAAGCCCGAGCGCCAGCCAAGGTGCCGATGCGACTGCGTCCGCGAGTGCCAGTGCCGGGAAGCTGGCAGCACCAGGCCAAACTGCGCGTTTGCGCACGTTGTCGACCCCACCGGTGGGGCTTGATGTTCGCACCAGTCAGGCGCTTGCGACGGTCACGGCCCAGATGCGGCCCAGCCTGCGCGATGTGCACGAGGTTGATTCCGATGAAATCGGGTTTGTGCTTGAGCTAGCGCGCGCGTTGCACCGCTACGGCACGCCGGCCCATCGGCTTGAAGAAGCCATCGATGTGGTGTGCCGACGGTTAGAATTGGCGGTCGAAGTTTTTTCAACACCGACCACCATCATCATGAGCTTCGGCAATCCAGCCGAGTTGCGCACGCGGATGATGCGCGTCGAAACCGGTGAGCTCAATATGAGCAAGCTCGCTGCCGTCGACGAATTGGCCGATGCTGTAGTGGCTCAGCAGATTTCTGCAGGCGATGGCATCACGCGGCTTGCTGAAATCGTGGGCCGCGCGCCGCAGTTTGGGGTAGTGACAACGTTGGCCGCTAACGGTGTTGCGTCGGGTGGCCTGGCGGTGTTCTTCGGTGGTGGCTGGCGCGAAGTGGTAGCTGCGACCACGATCGGTCTCGTGCTTGGCTTGCTGCGCGTCGTGGTGCAGCTCACCACCGAGCGCGCCCACATGTTTGAGTTGCTCGGCGCCACGGTCGCGGCGTTTGCCGCCGCTGCGGCTGCGCGCTTATTCACGCCGTTGTCGCCGTCGTTGGTTACCATCGCCGCGTTAATCGTGTTGTTGCCGGGTATGTTGCTCACCGTAGCCATGACGGAGTTGGCCACTAAAAATTTGATCTCAGGAACGGCGCGCTTAATGTCGTCGCTGATCGTGCTGTTGGAACTCGTCGTTGGCGTTGCATTAGGTGAGCGAATCGCGGTGGCATTGTGGAAGGTGCCGCACCTTAAACCCGTGGTCTTGGGTGAATACGCACAATGGATCGCGCTGTTATGTTCGGCGGTCGCGGTGGCCGTAGTTGCCAAAGCGCGACCGCGCGTGTTTGGTTGGATCATCTCGGCCTGCGCCGTTGGCTATATTGGCACGCGCTATGGTTCGCGTTGGTTGGGCCCTCAACTCGGCGTGCTGGTCGGTGCGTTGGCCTTGGGCTGCCTTGGCAATCTGTATGCGCGCGTGCTGCGTCGGACTGCACAAGTTGTGCTGGTACCCGCCGTTTTGCTGCTGGTACCCGGCAGTTTAGGTTTTCGCGGCATGAACGCCATGTTGGCGCGCGACACGGTGTCCGGGGTCGATACCATGTTCGCTATGTTCATTTCGGCGACAGCGCTCGTCGGTGGCCTGCTGTTGGCCAACGCCGTAGTTTCGCCACGACGCGTGCTGTAATCACGCTGCATGGTCGATCGATCGCGGCTGGCGCGGTCGTTATCGTGAGCATGACGGATGCGCCGCAGGTTACGAATGGTTCGAACCCGGTGGTTTGTTTGCGGCTGCCGCAGCGCGCAGTTTGTCTTTTTTGTTGGGCCGTTTGCCTTTGATGCCACCATGGGGATCACCTGGCGGTGCCGTGTGTACGGTCGGTTCGAAGCCGGGGATTTGCTCGCGCGCCACAGCGAACTTGTGGCGTTTTTCAATTAGGCGGAAGTGCGCCGCATTTTCGACGGTGATCAGATTCACGGCCAAGCCCGTTGCACCGGCCCGCGCGGTGCGGCCAACGCGATGCAGATAATCCACTGGCGAGCGCGGTAAATCGTAATTTACCACCACCGGCAGACTCACAATATCGATGCCGCGCGCAGCGACATCGGTGGCGACCAGCACTTGAATGCGTTTAGCTTTAAAGTCGGCCAACGCATCAGTGCGCCGACCTTGGCTTAGCTCACCATGTAGGGCCGCTGCGGTGATGCGTGCGTTGGCGAGTTTATCAACGACGTGATCCGCAGCATAGCGACTCGCAACAAACACCAACACTTGCGGCCAGTCTTGAGTCTTGAGTAATTCGCACAACAGCGGGGTGCGTTTGGCGACATCAACTTCAATGGCGCGTTGCACCAGCGTGTCGAGCAAGGGTGATTGTTCAACGGCAACTTGAATGCGGGTTGGGCTTTGCAACAAACGCGCAGCCAAGGCTTTGACACCGTCGGGAAAGGTCGCTGAAAACAGCAAGGTTTGGACGCGCTGTGGCACCAAGGCCCGGACTTGCGCAAGTTCGTCGCCAAAGCCCAAGGACAACAAGCGGTCGGCTTCATCGAGCACAACGGTTTCAACCTGATGCAAGGTCAGGGCATTTTTTCGAATCAAATCGAGCAAACGGCCAGGCGTAGCGATCACGATGTCAGCGCCGCCACGCAACGCCATCATTTGCGGATTTTCGGAAACCCCGCCGATGAGTGCACAGGTTTTGAGTTTCATCGGCAGCTCACGGCCATAGCGTTGCACTGCAGCGGTGATCTGCATCGCTAATTCGCGGGTCGGCACCAACAGCAACACCCGCACGGGGCGAGGTCCGGGGCCATCGTGCTGGGCTCGCACGGCCACCGGGCGCGAAAGTCGATCGAGCAAGGGCAACACAAATGCTGCGGTTTTACCCGAGCCGGTAGCGGCGCAGGCCCAGACGTCGTCGCCGCGCAGGATCGCTGGAATCGCTTCGAGTTGTACCTGCGTCGGCACCTCGTAGCCAAGCTGCGACGTAGTGTGAACCAAAGGGGCGGACAGTCCAAGCGCTGCGAAAGGCATCTACTTTGACCTGTGCCTTATGCGCGTGCGCGGTACAAGCACAAACCTCATATTATCGACCACACATGTCGTTTCCGCGTTGTCGCTGCGCGGGCGTGGCAGGCACCAGTTGGCTGTGGCGTCGCCACGCACAATCCGCAGATGTTTATCACTTGGCGGCGCTTTAACATGGGTTTGACTACCGACGGAAAACCGGTAGACGAAACGTGATCGCCCCGATAGGAACGCCGTTACCTTCACCAGCGCCCACCAATTGTGCGACTATTTTCTGCATGCCGTTGGTGTATTTTCCTGAACCTGCAAGCTTTGTCTTGTGGGGTCAAGACACTACGGTGCAGGTAGTGCCAGGGCTGCTGCGCGATGCTGAGGCAACGCCGGCCACCGTCGTCGGTGCCGACGGAGGCTTGCATATAGTGCAAGGCCAACGCCTGCCACTCGTGGCAACTGCAATGCAATTGTGTGCGGTTGGCGCGGCTGATGTCGAGCGCATGTCGGCATCGGGGGCAGGGTGGGTGCTGGCATCCAAGTTTGCATTGGAGTTGGTCGCACGACAATTGGTGGTCCCGACGCTAGCGTGGCGCAATGGCCGACTCGATGCGCGTTGGGCTGCCAGCGTGGCGGCAGCCGACGAAATGCAAAAGATCGCCCTCATTGCTGCTAGTATGGCGCCGAGTGGTTATGCTGTGCCGTGGGTAGACCTCGATAATGAGGGCGTCGAGGTTACGGCCCAAAGTTTAGGCCGTGTCACTCGCAGCTGGGATCCAGAGCTGCTGTTGCGTGAATTTCTCAATGCTACCGCCGATGCGTTGGTGCGGGTTGTGAACGGCGGACCGCAATTGCCTTCATTGCGGCGAGCGATCGAACCAACGCCGATGTTAGTGTCCGAAAACCGGACACGAAAAACAAGACGTGCGGCAGCTTACATAGCGCCGATTGACGCTGCCAGCGTTGCACAAGCGGCGGCGTGGCCGACACGCTTTAGCAACGCGTTGACGAGTCACGATGCGAGTTTTGAGGCAGCTGGTTTTGCCGAGCGTCGCGTGCCCGAAGAAATTGCCCGCTGGAGTGCTCCGGCGATCGGCGCAGCCGACCGGCTGCGGGCCTGCTTTCGTCTCGAAATCGTCGATGCCAAAGGCGCCCTTGCCGCCAAAACTGCGCCGTTTGTGTTGCGCTTCTTTTTGCAGGCGCCGGATGATCCAAGTTTGCAGGTCAGCGCGCGTGAGGTTTGGTTAACCCGTGGCGACCGTTTACAACAATTCGGTAAAGCGTTTCGCGATCCACAAGAGGCGTTGCTCGAAGCGCTGGGCCGGGCGGCTCGGTTGTTTGCGCCGATTGCTGCAGCACTCACGGTGGCGGCACCCACCGAGGTTAGGCTCGATCCCATGGCTGCCTGGAATTTCTTTTCGCAGGGCGCAGCGGCGCTTAGCGATGCAGGCTTTGCCGTAGTGGTGCCGGCCGAACTCACCGTTACCGGGCAACGGCGCATGCGCGCCCGCATGCGCATCGGTGCAGCAACGCGGGGCACTGCCGGTGTGGTGGCTGGTGGCTCGGCAACGCTGAGCATGGATGAAGTTTTCGCGGTCGATTGGGAGGCCGCACTCGGCGACGACACGCTCACCCACGCTGAACTCAATGCACTCGCAGCGCAAAAATCGCCGTTGGTGCAGCATCGCGGTGCTTGGATCATCGTCGATCCTAGCGAGCTCGCTGCGTTGCGCCAGCGCCTTGCAGCCGGGCCTACGACCATGCGTGCAGTCGATGCGCTGCGGCTGGTATTGGCCGAATCAAGTGATGCAACCGGGCCTGATCGCAGTGCCACGTTGGCCAGTTCGCCGCAGGTGATTAGCACCGGAGTGCTCGCGCAATTTCTTGCACAATTGCGTGTCACGACAACCCAAGGCGTCGCGGTTCCTAAGGCGTTGCAAGCAACCTTGCGGCCGTACCAAGCTCGCGGCTTGGCCTGGCTACATGCGCTGGCCACGTTGAGCATGGGTGGTTGCCTCGCTGACGACATGGGCCTGGGCAAAACGATTCAACTGTTAGCGTTGGTGCTGGCGTTGCGTGTCGACGAGCCTTTGCCGGTTGTGCCTGGTAAAGCCAAGGCTCGGGCGCGGGCCGGGCAGCCCGTGGCCGTCGGCAAGCCTCGGGTGACTAGCGCGACCCAAGTCAAGCTCCGGCCCATCTTGTTGGTCGTGCCAACTTCGGTGGTAGGCAACTGGCAAGCCGAAGCCGCGCGGTTTGCACCGAGCATCAAGGTCGTCCTGCATTACGGCCCGGGTCGTTGTGCCGACGCTGCCGCGCTGAGCAACCGGTCGACAGCACAAGGCGGCGTCCTGTTGTTGACTACGTACGGCATGGTGCGCCGCGATATCGCTTGGCTGGCCGGCGTCGATTTTGCGATGATCGTCCTCGATGAAGCGCAGAACATCAAGAATGCCAATTCGTCGATCGCTAGCGCGATTCGGCAATTGCGCGCGCCACGGCGATTTGCCTTAACTGGCACACCGGTGGAAAACCGGCTTGCCGAATTGTGGTCGATTTTGGACTTTGCAAACCCAGGCTTGCTTGGCCCGCTCGCGGAATTTCGGCGTGACTATGCGTTGCCCATTGAGCGCCACGGCAACGTTGAGGTTGCCGCGCGCTTGCGCCGCTTGATTGCACCGTTTGTGCTGCGTCGGCTCAAAAGTGACCCGACGATCATCTCCGATCTGCCGGCCAAACTTGAATACAAGATGGCGTGTACGCTAACTCGCGAACAAGCCAGCCTGTATCAAGCGGTTGTCGACGAAGAAATGCGTCGCATCGAAGCTGCCGATGGCATCGCGCGGCGCGGCCGGGTGCTTGCATTGTTGTCGTTCCTCAAGCAGATCTGCAATCATCCAGCGCAATATCTCGGTGATGGCCGGGCGGCGGTGGCTGCGCGGACCGTTGCGGGTCGTTCGGGTAAGCTCGATCGCTTGACCGAAATGCTCGACGAGGCTTTGGCGGCTGGGGACAAAGCGCTGGTGTTTACGCAGTTTCATGAAATGGGCGAAATATTGACAGCGCACCTAACAACGACGTTGGGCTGTGAGGTGTTGTTCTTGCATGGTGGCACTTCGCAAAAATCTCGTACGGAAATGGTGGCGCGTTTTCAAGATCCTGCGCCGCGTAGCCCGCGCATCTTTGTGCTGTCGGTGAAAGCCGGTGGTACGGGCCTCAATCTGACGGCTGCGAATCATGTTTTTCACTTTGATCGGTGGTGGAATCCTGCCGTCGAAGATCAAGCCACCGATCGAGCGTACCGCATTGGTCAGCGTAAGTTGGTTGCGGTCCATAAGCTGGTTTGCGCCGGCACGGTCGAAGATAAAATCGATCAAATGCTGCGCGACAAAAAAGCACTGGCTGATCGCGTGGTCGGATCCGGTGAACAATGGATCACGGAAATGAATAGTGCCGAACTGCGTGAACTTTTCACACTCGCGCCGGACCTTGCGATTAGCACCAACGAAACCGATGGCGAAAGTGCGGCGCCGCAGCTCGCTCCGGTTGTCAAAAAGCGGGAGGTCAAACTACGTTTATGACCAAGCGCCGAGCCCAGTTCCGAGTACCTCGATTTGGAGTTGGCTACTTCCAAGCCGCGCCTAAAATTGCTGCGCCATCGGACGGCATCACTACGGCGGCGACGATTGGCAGTACCTGGTGGGCCAAACAATGGATTTCGGCCCTAGAAAACTTGCTGGGCGGCGACGCTGGGCGCTTAGCACGTGGGCGCACCTATGCGCGCGCGGGTCGTGTCAGCCGGGTTGTCGTGGTTGGTGGCGAGGTCACGGCGCGCGTCACCGGCTCGCGCATTTACCAGGTTACGATTACCGTGCGTGCGCTGACCGACGCAACGTGGGCCGCCGCCGTGGCGGCGATGGCTAGCCAGGCTAGTTTTGCGGCGGCGTTGTTGAATGGCACGATGCCGCAACATATCGACGATGTTTTTCGCACCACGGGTGCAACATTGTTTCCTACCACGCGCGCTGAATTGGCCACCACATGCACTTGCCCTGATTGGGGCGATCCGTGCAAGCACGTGGCCGCAGTGCACTACTTGCTTGGCGATACCCTCGACCGCGACCCTTATCTACTATTTGAATTGCGTGGCCGCACCAAGGCCCAGTTGCTCGCAGCCCTACGGTTGGCGCGCGGCGCAAGTGTTGAAGCCAGCGCTGCCACACCGGCCAGTTCGCCAGCGGTTAAATCGGCGGGCAAACCGGCGCGTAAATCGGCGGGTAAAACCAAGCGTCCGAAATCCACACATCCCACAACATCGGCTCAGGCAGTGCAGGCCTACGATCAAATGCGCACACCATTGCCGGCACTGCATTTTAGCTACACTGCACCAACATCGGCCGCTGCTGCATTGCAGCAGCTTGGTGTACCGCTTGGCTGGACCGATGCTCGATCACCAGCTGAGCTGCTTGGGCCGGTCGTTGCGGCCACCGCTGTATTTGCCCAACGAGTTGCGACTGCGGACCCCGAAACCGCCGCGGTGTTGACGGAAACTCCAGAATTGGCAACCAAGCCAAAAAAACTTTCACGACGAAAGCGGTAAAAGCTGAAGGCCGGCGGTGGCGCGGCCAGCAGCGACACTATTGTCGTGGTGCTGACGTCGGCTGCGGCAAAATGGTGCGCCAGGCGCCGTGCAACGTGCGCCGGTGTTGTCGCGATTGTCGCAGGCCGACATTCTTGAATCCTTTTACTCGGGCGAGGCCACCCACCTATGAACTAGTTCAGTTGAAAAAAGGATAGATTATGCAAAAACGTGGACAGATTCACAGGGCAACGCTGATTGCAGCGACAGCATTCACCGGCTTGGTAGGCGCATGCGCAACGCAATCCGCTAGTCCAACCGGGCCGATTGTGACGCCTGGGCAGGCCACCCTGTCGGTGACAGTGCAAGAAGTGCCGGTAGCAAATCTGCCTGCGTTACATTCGTATGTGTTGGGCGAAGCTAACGGTAAATGGTTGGTGATCGGTGGCCGCAAAGATGGTTTGCACAAGCGGCGGCCATTCGAAGCCTTTCTCGCTGCCGACAACAATTCGACCATCTACGTGATCGACGTGGCCGCGGCAACCGTTTGGTCTGCGTCGCTAACTACGCTAGCGCCGTCGCTAGCAGAGCAGTTGCAGTCGACCAATATGCAATCGCATCAACGCGGTGATCAATTGTATATCGTCGGAGGGTATGGTTATTCGGCGACCGCTGGCGACCACGTGACCCACGGTTTTGTGACCGCGGTAAATGTACCGGCAACGATCGCCGCTATCATTGCCAATGCACCGGTGGCCCCGCACATTCGGCAACTTGCCGACGAGCGCCTCGCTGTTACCGGTGGTTACTTAGGTGAACTCGACGGCACGTTCTATCTTGCGGGCGGCCAGCGTTTTATGGGCCGGTACAACCCAATGGGGCCAAGCCACGGCCCGGGTTTTGTGCAGGAGTACACCAACGAGATTCGCCGATTTCAAATTGTCGACGATGGCACTACCTTAGCCATCGCTGACTACGCAGCCTGGCACGACGACGCCAACTTGCATCGCCGCGACTACAACATGGTGCCTCAAGTGTTTCCTGACGGCAGCCGCGGTTTCACCATGTTTAGCGGTGTGTTTCAGTACGATCAAAATGTGCCTTGGCTTAACACCGTCGATATTCGCGCTAGCGGACACCAAGTGGTGCCGGTCTTCCAACAACTGCTGAGCCAATATCACAGCGCCCATGTGCCGCTGTACGATGCGACGCGCAACGAAATGCACACCTTGTTTTTCGGCGGCATGGCGCAATATTTCTATGATGGCACCGGCGTGCTTCGCCAAGACAACAACGTGCCGTTTGTGCGCACGATTAGTATGGTCACGCGTGGTGCCGATGGCAGCATGAAAGAATCCGCCATTGGCGAAATGCCAGCGCTGCTCGGCGCAAGCGCCGAATTCATTGCTAATCCGGCTGCGCCCACCTTGCCCAATGGGGTGTTGACGCTCGGCACCGTGCCCGCCGACGGCATCGACCTTGGCTACATTCTTGGCGGCATTCAAAGCAATGCCCCCAACGTATTTTTCAGCGATGCCGCCAACGCCAGCATCGCTTCGGCGAAACTGTTTCGGGTAACCCTCAAGCAAACTACCGCAGCTGCAAAGTAGCCCAACGTCGCGACTGCCTGTGTCAGCGCTGCATCTTCGATTAGCTCCGCTTACTTGGTTTGGCTCTGACACGGCTCGGTAGAGTCAGAGGTTTGGCTTTGGCTGATATGGCTGTAGCCAACAGATCTTGCCATTTTGGTGACAAATCCGATTGGTCGAGAATTTGCTCTAATTCAACGATCCGTTGCGCGACAGCTTGTACGTCGATGTCATGCAACCGTGCTGCGACCAGCAAGCGAACGTCTTGGTCATCTTTGGCTCGACCTGCAAGGATCTTGAGAACCAAAAAGTCCTCCATCGCAATAACCGGAATCTTCAGGTTATGCAGGCGATGAACCGTTGCACGCGTTAACATCAATTCTTCAAGCCCAGGGCCAGCCAGCACGATATCAAGCGGAATGTGACTGGCCACATATGCACAGCTGGAATCACACGGGTGTCTGTGATGAAGCGAGCGATTTCAGCGGGTGCAATATGAATTTGAAAACCGTGTTTCGCTAATGACGCGAGTAGTTGCGACGGAGTGCCCTGCAACCGTACGGTCACGTCAACATCGGCTGTAGCGCGCGGCACCCCGTACATGGCAAGTGCTTGGGCGCCAAAAACAAACCACGTTGCGTCGACGTCATCAAAAACGCGAGCGATGGAGCGCAATAAGTCGCTCAAGGCAGCGCCGGTCGATGCGCCGGATTTTTTCGGCAAGCGTTTGGCCGGCGGCTTGGTCTTGGTCAGAGGTTTGGCTTTGGTCGGCGCCGCCCTTCGTTTTGCTTTCGACGCTACTTTGGTTGGTGGCTTGGTTGGTTTCATGACAATAGGTATCGAGTTGGGCCGCACTTCGCAGAGCGTCCATGTACTGCAAGGCTTGCCGAGGCCCACCAGTCGCAATGCGATTGTTCACATATGCAGTTTTGGCGGCGCGGGCGCTAGCCCAATCTCGCTGAAGATATGCACGCAAATTTTCGCGGGTAACCTTAGACACGCCCAACAATAGCACGTCCGACTGCCTGCGCCGTTTGGCGAGTCGTTTGGCTACGGCAGCTAGATCGCCGTGCAGCGCTACTTGCGCAACGCGAGGCGGGCTAGGGTGATGCAACCGACGGCGTTGATCACCAGCCACAGGGTGGCGAGGCCCGAGATGGCTGGTAAGCCTTGCACGGCGGTCAGCGGTACAACCAAAAAGAAGATCAAGTGAGCCGCAACACCGACGGCGAGGCCAGCGAGTGGCGCACGCAAGCGCGGCACGCTGTAGCCAACGGCGAGTAGGCCGAACGGCACCAGCATGGAGAAGAACAAGGCGTTACCGTGACCAGCGACACCGAGCACCGAGAGGTCCCATGATGGCAAGCCGTGGGTCAGCGCGTGGACGCCCCACATGGATGACAGCGAAGGTGCAATGTACGGCAAGAAGAACAAGCCCGATGCGCCGATTGCCGCCCCAATCAAGTAGGTCGCGCCAAGTTTGACATCGCGGCGACGAACCGAGGCGGCAACGGCAGCGGCCAACAACATGCCGAGGGCAAATTGACCAGCGCCGGTTTTGCCACGTGCAGCTTTGATTGCAGCGGGTGCATCCATGATGCCAGCGCCGTATTTGTCAGCGGTCATTTTCTGATTGTGGGGTTTGCGCGCTGATTCTTTGAGGATGCGCTCAACTTGCGCTGGGTCGGTGACACCTTCACCAACCACCAAGGCAGCTACGCCAGCGACGTGCGGCGAGGCCATGGAGGTGCCCATGTAACCAAAATAGTCGCTGGTTGTTGGGTCGCCGATTTTGATGGTGTTTTGCAGAACACCGTCGGGTTGACCGTCGTTGTTTTGATCGAGTTGGGTATTGCCGCCGGGTGCAGCGATGTCGATGTCTTTGCCGTAGTTCGAGTAGAAGGTGGTGGCTTCGTCGAATTGCGTTGCTGACACAGCGATGGCACCAGGGTACGCCGCTGGGTAACCCACTTTGCCACGGCTTTCATTGCCAGCCGCGCAAACCACAGTCACGCCTTTTTTGTGCGCATAGGCGACGGCTTGTTTGAGCGCTTTGGATGGAAACGGCCCACCCAGGCTCATGTTGATAACTTTGGCGCCGTTGTCGGCGGCGTAACGAATGGCGTCGGAGATGCCACCGATCGAGCCTGAGCCCGACGCTGAAAGTACTTTGAGCGGCATGATGCGCACATTGCGAGCGACGCCAGCGACGCCTTCGCCATTGTTGGTGGCTTGCGCGATGGTGCCGGTGACGTGCGAGCCGTGGCCGTGATCGTCGTTGGCGTGGGCATCGTTGTCGACAAAGTCGAAGCCTTTGACAAACTCAATGCCCTGCAAATCTTTGAGTTGGTGGAAGCGCTCAAAGTTTTCATACGCGACACCGGTATCGAGCACTGCGACGATAACGCCGTTGCCATCAGCCAGTTTCCAGGCTTCCGGCATACCGATTTGGCGCAGGTGCCACTGAAATTTGTATTGTGGGTCATTTGGGAAGCCTTCCCACTTGGTTACTGGCGGTGCGACGAAGATTTGCGATTCGATGTCGGCAAAACGACCGCCGCCAATCAGATTTACTTCGGCGTCAGGTTCGGCCATCTCAACAACATCGCGATTGGCAAGCGCAGCCAGAATCGCGTCGCGTCGAGCCGCTGGCACATGCGCACGATAAAATTGTTCATTGCGTGCTTGGTCGGATACCAATTTCAGCTTGAAATCAAACTCGCGTTCGAGCGTTGCCACCTGTGCAGCCGATGCGTCGTCGACGAGATCGACGAGAATGTCGTCCGGATCACCAAGCGCGTACGCAGGGTCGCTAGCTGGTGGCAGCCGCTGTTGGTGCTCTTCGCCTGGCCGGAAATACCACCACAGCAAGACGACCCCCACCAACACCAACAACCAAAGTAAACTTGCAAACGGACGCTTGGTGTCGCGAGATGCTTCCATGTCGATAAGTATAGTTCTGCTTGGCCGAAATGCTCGGGAGATCGACGCCAATCCCACGCAAGATCGTTGAAGAACAGTCGGGCGAACTGAGCGAAAGCCAGTACTTGCATAAGTATTGCTGGCCAAGCACGCAAGATCACACAGGGAATTGCCTCCAGCCCGGCCCACACCTATACTCGCTCGGTGAAAAACTGTGCAAGTTGTGGCACTCAGTTGCCGGTGGAGGCGCCGTTTTGTGGTGCGTGCGGGGCTCGCCAACCAATGGCGGCACCGCCCCCAGCGGCTGCAGCGGCGAGCGTATCGACCAAGAACGCCAATGCCGCAACGCAAATGGGCTACACCGCCGGTGCGCTCATCGATCACATGAAGCAACAAGGCGTTTCGGCGCCACTGCCGTTGCACAATGAATCTCGGGCCGTAACCATGATTGCGCCGGAGCTGGCCATGGCGTCAACCCTGGCATCGCCGGGACCGGGGGCGCCGTTCACGCCACCGGCCTCGGCATCGCCAGGACAGTTTGCGCAGACTGCATCGCCAGCCCCCATGCACTTGCCACCGTTCACCATGCCGGAAGTCAGTGCGCCACCGGCGTCGGCGTTTGCACCACCGGCGTCGGCGTTTGCGCCGCCGAATCGTGCATCGGCGCCGAGTACGCCACCGGCCTTGGCTCCCATAGCCCCAGCAGCGGCTGCGATTGCAACCACGTTAGCAGATCCAATGGTTTCGCCGCTGGCGGGACAAAAAGTCGGTCAGCGGGCCGAGCCAACCGGCGCTGTTCCGCTCGTCGCTGGGCA